>NZ_JSYC01000122.1:0-62753 GCF_054823965.1 Gordonia sp. GN26
CACAAACCCTCATAGGCTGCTCAGGCAGCAGATGGGGACCGCCGTGCGCTCCTCGCACCTCAGGCAGCAGGTGGAGACCGCCGTGCGCTCCTCGCACCTCAGGGAGCGGGGGTACAGCTCAGTTGAGGCTGAGATCGATCGGGTGCGTCGCGAGAAGCGGCATCGGCCACGGCTGGCGGCGGAGGATGTCGAACCAGACGTCGACGCCGGGCGGGGCGAGCAGGTCGCGGGGGAGGGCCGAGGCGAGCATCCAGCTGTCCTGGTCGAGTTCGTCGTCGAGCTGACCGATTCCCCATCCGCTGTACCCGGCGAAGATGCGCACTCCCTCGAGCACCTCGGACAGCGACTCGGGGTCGGCGTCGAGGTCGACGAGGACGACCCGACCGTCGACGGGTCGGAGGGCGGGATGGTCGTCGACGTCGAAGCCGTGCTTCATCACGCCGAGGCACAGGGCGGCATCCTGCTTGACCGGTCCGCCGACGTAGAGCGCGCGGGGTGAGGCCGCGATGTCGGTCCATTGCGGCAGCAGGTTGTGCACCGCGGTCTGGCTCATGCGGTTGAGGATGACGCCGAGACTGCCGGCCTCGTTGTGTTCGATGACGTAGATGACCGTGCGCGCGAAGGTCGGTTCGATGAGATCGGTCGACGCGATCAACGCGGTGCCGGGACGGACACGGTGGGTGGGATCGGCATCCCACGGGACACCGGGCATGCGGCCACTGTCACCGCTGCCCGCCGAGGGATCCCCGGGGCGGAATTCCGGTGTGGGATCGTCTGCGTCGTCACCGCCGGCCACTCAGCCATCATCGCACGTCCGTCGAGTCCCGGGGTCGGCACAGCCGAGGGAGCTCACCCCGTCGGTGAGTACGCTTGAACGGGTGAACAGCACCGAGGTGAGCCACCGCCGCGGGTGGTCGGTGTTCCTCGATTCGCTCCGTCACTCACCGGGTCTGGGACGGTTGCTGTTCGTCCGTCTCTCGAGTCAGGTCACGGACGGGATCTTCCAGGCGGCACTCGTCGGGAGCATCCTCTTCAACCCCGAACGCCACGCGGATCCACTGGCCGTCGCGGGCGGTCTCGCGGTGCTGCTGCTGCCCTATTCGCTCATCGGCCCGTTCGCCGGGGCGTTGCTCGATCACTGGGACCGACGCAATGTGCTGCTCTACGCGAACCTGTTGCGCGGCGCCATCATCGGACTCGTCGCGATCGCGGTCGCATCCGGTGCACCCGACCTCGTGGTGCTGATCTCGGCGCTCGCCGCCACGGGCGCGAGTCGGTTCGTGGCCGCAGGTCTGTCCGCCGGGCTCCCGCACGTGGCCAAACGCGAGGTGATCGTGGCCATCAACGCGTTGTTCACGACGCTCGGCGGCGCGATGCTCAGCGTCGGCCTCGGTATCACGCTGGGCCTGCGAGCCATCTTCGGCGACGACAACTCGGGCAGTGCGCTCACCATGCTGGCCGGCATCGTGCTGGCCGTCGTATCCGGCGGTCTCGCACACGGATTCCGGCCGTTACAACTGGGTCCCGACGAACCCGACGATCCGGGCAGGTCGGCGTTCCACGCGGTCTCGGTCGGCCTGTGGCACGGCGCCCGGGCCGTGGCGTCTCATAAGACGGTGGCGGCCGCACTGTCGGCCATCGGCGCCCACCGCCTGGTGTTCGGCATGAACACCCTCATGATCCTCGTGCTGACCCGGCAGATGGGACCGGGCGACGGGCTCGATCGCGTCAGCCTCGTCATCGGCTTCACCGGGGCCGGCGCCCTCCTGGCCGCGGTGATCACCCCGATCGCGGTGGGACGCGTCGGGCGGTACGTGACCCTGATGTGCGCGCTGGGCGTCGGAGCCGTCGCCGAGGTGACCGTCCTGGGGTTCCACTTCGCGGTGATCTGCGGGTCGGCCTTTGTGCTCGGCCTGATCGGTCAG
This sequence comes from Gordonia sp. GN26, assembly GCF_054823965.1. Taxonomy (NCBI): domain Bacteria; kingdom Bacillati; phylum Actinomycetota; class Actinomycetes; order Mycobacteriales; family Gordoniaceae; genus Gordonia; species Gordonia sp. GN26. The sequence continues at coordinate 1,926 of NZ_JSYC01000122.1, forward strand.
GTCGCCAAGCTGTGCGGCGACGTCGCAATGCAGGTCGACGTCGGCGACGCGGTACGCGGTCAGGTCTTCTCCGTGCAGGACGCGGTCTTCAACATGGCCTACGTCGGCGCGGTCACCGTGGCGGCGCTGGCCATCCCCGTCGGCGGTCATGCCACCGTGCTCGTCGTCCTCGGTGTGGTCATCTACCTGGTCGGCATGGTGGCGGTCCGCGCCTTGTACAACCGCGCCGAGGTGACCGGCGAACCCGCCGCCGGACAGCAGGCGGTCACCGACCCCGCCGCGTGAACCGCGGATCGCGCTTCTCGTAGGCCGCGTCGGCCACCCCGTCCCCGTTCAGGTCCACGAGCACCGTGTCCGACACTCCGTCCCCGTCGGCGTCGACATACAGACGCTCGGCCGTGAGCCGACCTCCCTTCTCCGCGCCCACCAGCTCGATGTCGGTGACCCCGTCCCTGTCGAGATCGAGGTTCAGGGCTCTCTCGCCCGACCCGTCGCCGGCCGCCGGGGGACGGGCGTCGGGTGCGGCGGGTTCGCCACCTGCGGCGGCGGGGTCGACGGCGCGGTCCCACAAACCGGCACCGGAATCGCGGTAGAACGCATCCGCCTCACCGTCGTCGTCGGTGTCGAGCGCCGCCACGTCGGCGATGCCGTCGGCGTCGGTGTCCCACATCGCGTCGTCCCGACGGCCGTCACCGTCGAAGTCGAGGCGTACCGCGTCGGGCCCGGAATCGCCGAGAACGGCGTCGGCAGGGGAGGACCAGCGGGTCGTCGAACCGTCGCCGGGCCCGAAGAAATACTCGATCACCGGGTCCATGCGTTCTTGGACGCATGGACCACCCCGGGCGGTTCCATCGATCCCATGCCACATCGCCCCCCGGCGTGTGACCGGGCCCGTCCGTACCCGGTAGGTTGAGGCCCTATGTACGTCAGCGACCTCGGCGAGCAATGGCATGCAGCGCGGCTGAAACCCGCCCTCGCGCATCTCGACTCCGCATCCGCCGGACGGTCGTCGTACGGCGTGATCGGTGCGATGACCGCCCATCTGTGGCGTGAGACCGAACGCGGCTCCTATGTGGCCGCCGACGACCGTGCCGAGGAAATCGCCCGCGACACACGCAATCTGGCCGCCCTGATCGGGCACACCCCGGACGAGATCATCTTCCGCGAGAGCGCCCGCGCGGCCCTGCGTGCCCTGCTCACCAACTGGAGTCTCCCCGTCACCTCGACGGTGTGGGTGGCGAAGAACGAGTTCGGCCCCAACCTCGAGGAGTTCGAACGTCGCGGTTACGCCGTCCGCACGATGCCCGACGCCGACGTCTACGGCCACGTCGACACCGATGCACTCGAGAACATGCTGCAGTTCGAGCAGCCCGACTTCATCCACATCTGCCACATCGGGTCGATGTCGGGTGCGGTACAGCCGGTCGCGCGGATCGTCGAACTCGCCCACCGCGTCGGCGTACCGGTGGTCGTCGACATGGCCCAGTCGGTCGGACATGTACCCACCGTGACCGGCGCCGACGTCGTCTACGGCACCAGCCGCAAATGGCTGACCGGCCCGCGCGGTGTGGGGTTCGTCGCGGTACGCCGAGACTCCCTGCGACCGGTCGAGATCGACGGATCCGACGCGTTCATCGCCGGCCGACTCGGCCTCGGCATCGCAGTTCGCGAGCTGCTCGACATCGGGCAGCAGCGGGTCTTCCGCGAACTGGCGACGATCGGCAGGGTCACCCGCGAGCGTCTGCACGGCATCGCGAGCTGGGAGGTCGTCGAACCGCTCGACGAGCCGTCGGCGATCGTCACCCTCGCGCCGCCGCCCGGGTGGCAGTTCGAGGACGTCGCCGCCGCGCGGGAGAAGCTGCTCTCCCTCGGCCTCCTGGTCACCGCGGCCGACACCTGGCGCGCACCCCTGGCCACCGAGACCCCGGTCCTACGCCTCAGCCCGCATCTCGACGTGCAGCGCGAAGACCTCGACCGTCTCGCAGATGCGTTGCGCACCATGGGTTACTGAGGGTTTCGATACGGCTCGTCGCTGCGCTCCTCGCCTACTCAACCGGCGGTAACCTCTGCGCCTACTCAACCGGCGGTAAGGGGTTCCGTCGGCGGTACTCAACCGGCGGTGGGGAGCACCTGCGTCACGATCTTCTCGATCTCCGGTCGGGCCAGGTCGGCGTCGCGCTGGACCAGACCGATGCGTGTCCGCCGATGTAGGACGTCGTCGACGCCGACCGCGCCTTCGTGGGTGAGCGCGAACGCGATCTCGGCGCGGGTCACGTCGATGCCGGGGGCGATCGGATCCAGCGGCCGGTCCACCGTGGCCGTCTCGACGACCGTCGGGGCCTCCCCGCCGAAGCGCGCCACCAGTGACGCCGGAAGACCCTGTTCGCGTTGGTCGCGCAGGGCTCCGACCAGCGCGGTCGTGGTGGTGACACATTCACCCGCGGTCAGATCGGTGGTGGCGAGAGCGGCGTCGACCGCGTCCTCCGCCATCCGACGGTAGGTCGTGAGCTTGCCGCCGAGTACGGTCACCAGTCCATCGCCGCGGACCCGGATGTGGTGCCGGCGCGAGACATCGGCGAGGCCGTCGGACTCGGCACCGGCGGTCCCGCGCTCGTCGACGAGCGGCCGCAGTCCGGCGTAGACGCCAATGATGTCGGAGCGGTCGAGGGGTCGGGTCAGGGCGGGGTTGATCGCGTCGAGCAGGAAGTCGATCTCGGAGTCGTCGGGGGTCGGGACGTCGGGGATCGTGCCCGGCGCCGCGACGTCGGTGATCCCGATGTAGACCCGACCCAACTGTGCGGGCAACGCGAAGACGAACCGGGACAACGACTTTCCGACCGGAACGGTCAACGCGGCGGTCGGGTTGCCCAGGGTGGCCGCGTCGACGACGAGGTGTGTTCCGCGGCTGGGCTGGACGGCGATCGAGTCGTCGACCGAGCCGGACCAGACACCGGTGGCGTTCACGACCATCCGCGCGCCGACGTCGAAGCTCTCACCCGTGAACACATCGGTGAGCGTGGCGCCGCGACCGTCGACCCGGTCGGCACGGGTGTAGGTACAGATCAACGCGCCGTAGGCGGCGGCGGTGCGCGCCACGGCGACGACGAGCCGCGCGTCGTCGACCAGCTGCCCGTCGGTGGTCGAGATCCCGCCGCGGAGTCCGACCGGGGACAGCGTCGGGCAGCGGCCCAGGGTCTCCATGACCGACAACCGCGACGGTGGAGGCAACAACGCGCTCGGCGTTCCGGCGTTGCGGCGCAACAGATCCGCAGCACGCATCCCGACGCGCAGCACCGAGCTCTGCCGTTCGCCGCGGTCGGGGAGGATCTGCCGGAGCGGTGATATCAGGTGCGGTGCAATGGATGTCATCAGGTGATGGCGTTCGACGGCGCTCTCCCGGGCGATCCGGAGGTCGCCCTTGGCGAGGTACCGAAGGCCACCGTGAACGAGCTTGCTGCTCCACCGGGAGGTACCGGTGGCCAGATCGCCCTGCTCGACGAGAGCGACGCGCAGGCCACGGGTGGCGGCATCGAGAGCGACTCCGACGCCGGTGATCCCACCGCCGACCACCAGCAGATCGAGAGGCGCGGCACTCGACGCCATCGACTCGAGCGCGCGACTGCGGGTCCGAACGGAGAATGTGGCCATCAGATGGACCCCCTCATGGCGTCGGTCGCAGGTAGCCGACGATGACGTCGTGGAGTTCGGTTCTCCAACCCTCGGCGAGGATGTCCGACACCAGCGCCCCCGACTGCAGGAAACTCTGCGCGATCAGCAGGACCATCGACGCCATCCGCTTGGCGTCACCGGTCCGCACCTGCCTGCGCCCCTGTCCCTGGGCCAGCATGTCCGCCAGCAGCGCGAGCACACCCTGCTGACTGGTGCCGAGGCGTTCGAAGACGTAGGGCGCCATGAAGTCCCGCTGCTCGCGCCACAGCGAGGAGATCAGGTCGCTGTCGCGCAAAGCCCCGACCACCGTCACCACCTGGTCGGCCAGTGCGTCGAGGTCCTGCGGCTCGCCGCGCTCACCGAGCACGTGGTCGACGATGGTGAGAACCTCGCGGGTGAGCAGGTCCCGGATGATCTCGGCGATGTCGGGCCAGCGTCGATAGACGGTGGGTCGACTCACCCCGGCCTGGCGGGCGACCTCGGAGACGGTCACCTTGCGGCCGCCGCTACGCAGCAGGCAGACCCGCGCCGCGTCCAGAACGAGATCCCCGATCTCCTCGTTACGGATTGACATGATGTGTAACACTGTAACGGATCACACAATCGGCGGGGGGCCGACCAGATGACCATCCGACACGTCACCATCGTTGCCAGTCCGTACGCACGTCACGGAGCCGGACTGCACGTGGCGCACGACGCCGCCGACCTCCTGAAAGCACAGAACGTCGAGGTCGAGATCATCATCGGCGAGGACATGGCCGATGCCGCCGATCTCGCCGGGAAGGCAGCCCGCGGCGACACCGACGTGTTGGCCGTCGCGGGCGGCGACGGCACCATCCGGCTCGCGGTCGAGGCCAGCATCGGTTCGGGCAAGCCCCTCGCCGTCATCCCCGCCGGCAGCGGCAACGACTTCGCCCGCAACCTGCACATCCCGCTCGAGACCGCCGACGCCGTCCAGGTGATCCTCGACGGCCACCGCCGGCCCGTCGACCTGGGCCGCGTCAGCTTCCCCGACGGCCGGACCGCTCTGTTCGGCACGGTCGCCGCCACCGGCTTCGACGCCGCGGTGACCGCGCGCGCCATCGACATGCGCTGGCCGCGGGGACAGTCGCGCTACACGATCGCCGCATTGTTCGAGCTCATCGCCCTGCGGTCGCGGCACTACCAGGTGCGCGTCGACGACGAGACCGCCGAGGCCGACCTCGTCTTCGCCGCGATCGGGAACACCACGTCCTACGGCGGCGGCATGAAGATCACCCCGAACGCATCGGTGTCCGACGGGCTTCTCGATGTCACGCTCGCGAAGAATCCGCCGCGGTTCGCCCGGCCGACGCTCGCCCGCGTCTTCCCGAAGGTGTTCACCGGAACGCACGTCGACCATCCGCTGGTGCAGACGATGCGCGGCGCCGAGGTCGAGCTCTACTGCGATCCGCCGGCACTGGTGTCCGTCGACGGTGATCTCGTCGGTGAACTGCCCGCGGTCTTCGAAGCCGTACCGCACGCCATCGAGGTCTTCGCGCCTCCGACGCCGAGCTGACGGGGACCTGACTTCTCGCCCCGCCTACTTCTCTTTGCGCCTACTTGTCGCCGCGTGCTGCCCACCACTCGCGAAGCGCCTGTTCGGCCTCCTCGTGGCTGAGCGGTCCGCGGTCCAGCCGCAGTTCCTTCAGGTACCGCCAGGCCTGGCCGACGATCGGGCCGGGTGGCACGCCGAGCATCTCCATGATCGCGTTGCCGTCGAGGTCGGGCCGGACCTTCTCCAGATCCTCCGCTTCCTTGAGGGCCGCGATCCGCTGTTCGAGGTTGTCGTAGTTCTGCTGCAGCCGGCGGGCGCGCCGCTTGTTGCGCGTCGTGCAGTCGGCTCGCACCAGCTTGTTGAGCCGGTCGAGCAGGGGACCGGCGTCGTTGACGTAGCGCCGCACGGCCGAGTCGGTCCAGGCGCCGTCGCCGTACCCGTGGAACCGCAGATGCAGGAACACCAGGTCCGCGACGTCGGACACCACGGCTTTCGGGTACTTCAGTGCCCGCATCCGCTTGCGGACCATCTTGGCGCCGACCACCTCGTGGTGGTGGAAGCTCACCCCTCCGCCGGGTTCGTGGCGTCGGGTAGCGGGCTTGCCGATGTCGTGCAGGAGGGCCGCCCAACGCAGGACGAGGTCCGGATCGCCGTCCTCGAGGTCGATCGCCTGCTTCAGCACGGTCAATGAGTGCTGGTAGACGTCCTTGTGCTGGTGGTGCTCGTCGATGGTGAGCTTCATCCCGGGGATCTCGGGCATCACCCGTTCGGCCAGACCGGTCTCGACCATCGCGTCGATCGCGTCCAGGGGGAACTCCCCGCAGATGAGCTTGTCCAGCTCGGCGCGGACACGTTCGGCAGTGATGCGGTCGATCTCGCCGTTCATCTCGGTGATCGCCTGCCACACACGGGGCGCGAGCCGGAATCCGAGCTGGGAGATGAAGCGGACGGCACGCAGCATGCGCAGCGGGTCGTCGCCGAAGGACTGTTCCGGTGTCGCCGGGGTGTCGATGACCCCGGCCAGCAACGCGGACATGCCGTCGAGCGGATCGCAGAAGTCCTCGGCGCCCTTCGCACCGATACGTACGGCCATCGCGTTGACCGTGAAGTCCCGGCGGATCAGGTCGTCGTCGAGGGTCTCCCCGAAGGTGACCTCGGGATTCCGGCTGACCTGGTCGTAGCTGTCGGCACGGAACGTCGTGATCTCGATCTGGTGCTCACCCTTGCGGATACCTACCGTGCCGAACTCGATGCCGACATCCCAGAAGGCGTCGGCCCATCCCTTGAGCAGGCGGGACACCTCTTCGGGACGGGCATCGGTGGTGAAGTCCAGGTCGTTGCCCAGCCGGCCCAGCACGGCATCCCGCACCGAGCCGCCGACCAGGTACAACTCGTGACCGGCCGACGCGAACAGCTCCCCGAGGGGAGCCAGGACGTCGTCGAGCTCCCGGAGCGCTATCGCCGCTGCAGCCAGCAGCCGCGTCTTGCGGTCCGGATCCGACACCGTCGGCCGTACATCCGACGGAGAAGAGTCATTCACGGCTTGCCACCCTACCGTCGTCGCCCGCGGCTTCGACGCCGTGGAGGAGCCCGGACCACGGGCCGAGTCGTGGCCACCTGTCGATATCCGTCGTACACCGTGTCCGCGCGTTCCGTCGCCGGTGTCGACATCCTCCGCGCACTACGAGGCGTCCGGGCAAACTGCAGGTGACCAGCCGCTAGCATCGTGGAGTGTCCACCGATTCCTCGACCAACCCTTCAGACGTCAGCGACGTCTCGTCGGGTTCGCATGGGGACGGCGGCGGACAAGCAGGTCAGAACCCCGCCGGTCAGGGGCGTCGCACCCGGCGCGGTCGCCGGCGTCGAGGTCGACGCAAGGGCGACGGTCGCGGAACCACGTCGCACAACAGCGGCGGTCACGCCGCCGCCGGCCACAAGCAGTCCGGTTCCAAGCAGAACGGGCCGAAACAGAACGGCCACAAACCGGGCTCCCACAAGCAGCACAACCCGGCCACCTCACCGGCGCCGTCGACCGGGCGGCCCACGCCGAACGATCTCGTCCGCGCCCGCACCGCCGATCCCGCCTGCCCCGACCCCGTCGAGGCCGAACCGGTGGAGAAGCTCCCGGTCGACCCCGACCGAGCCCGGCCGAAGGTCACACCGCCGAAGCCCTCCGACATGGCCACGGTCACGGCGACCATCACCACCAAGGGCCTGACCCAGGCGACGGGCAAGGCCGGCAAGGGTCGACGCCGCTCCGCACGGGCGGATCGCACCGCCGACCGGTCCAACGACCGCACTCCCACCGACAAGCTCCGGACCGTGCGCGAGACCTCGGCCGGTGGACTCGTCATCTCCGACCTCGGTCTGCCGATCGACGAGCTGTCCGCCGCACTGATCGGCCGGGTGGATCGTCGCGGTCGGATGATGTGGTCACTGCCCAAGGGTCACATCGAGACCGGCGAGACCGCCGAGCAGACCGCGATCCGCGAGGTCGAGGAGGAGACCGGGATCCTGGGCACGGTCGTGGCACCGCTGGGCAAGATCGACTACTGGTTCGTGAGCGAGGGTCGTCGAATCCACAAGACCGTGCACCACTACCTTCTGCGTTGTGTCGGCGGTGAATTGTCCGACGCCGACTACGAAGTCAGCGAGGTGGCCTGGGTGCCGTTGCACGAGTTGCCGCGTCGCCTCACGTACTCTGACGAGCGACGACTCGCCCGGATGGCCCGTGGCGTGATCGCCGATCTCGCCGCCGACCCGACCCGACTCGCCCAGTCCGAGGCCGACAGCATTCGCACCGAACCCAACGCCTATGAGAAAGCCGCCGCAGCGCGCAATCAGCGCCGCAACGAGCCCCCGCCCCCGGCTCGTCCGCGCCGGCGACGACGCCGTCCCCGACGGCCCGCGGCCGGCGATGGCTGAGGCGCGCCTGTTGCCCGACCGGTCCGGTCCGTTCTCTCGTCCTTCTCTCCGCCGATCCGAGCGACGCCATGATCGTCGCGACGGGATCATCGATCTGCGGCGGGTGCAGGTCGTGACCGCGTTGGCGGCGGTGCTGGGGGTCGTCGCACTGCTGTTGCTGCCGGGGGTCGCCGCACCGGCGTCCGCCGTGCCCGAGACGAGTGCCACCGGGGCGGATCCCGCTCAGCAGTCGTCGCCGCGGTTCGCACGCATCGTCATCGACTCGATGACCCCGTCGATCGTGACCACCACCAGCAGGCCGCTGGTGACGGTGAGCGGTCGCGTCGACAACATCGGCGACCGCTCGATCAGCAACCTGTCCATCCGCCTCGAGCGTGGTGACCCCGTTTCGTCGGCCTCGGGGTTGCGCACCCAACTCGCCGACGACGATCCCGCGGTGGCCGTCGCCGGTCCGTTCGAGTCCCTCAGCGAGTCCCTCGAGCCGGGGGAGAGCGTCGGCTTCCGGATGTCGATGGCGCTGTCCGCCGGTTCCGGGCCCGACGGCCAGGGGCTCGGCATCTCCGAGACCGGTGTCTACCCGATGCAGGTCAACGTCAACGGCACCCCCGACTACGGCAACCCCGCTCAGGTCGCCGGCTCGCGCATGCTGCTGCCGGTGCTGTCGCTGCCGCCCGACGAGAACCGTGCCCGCGGCTACGTCGACCCGAGCACCGACGTGACCGATTCGCCGTCGGTACCCGGGCTCGGTCCCGACGGTTCGGTCTCGGCGGATCTGGCCAGCCCGGCGCGGATGACCATGCTGTGGCCGATGGCCGCGCCGCCGCAGCTCGCGCCCGGTGTCCTCGGCGGCAACACCGAACCCGTCCGGCTCATCAACGAGGACATGGCGCGGTCGCTCGACACCGGCGGGCGGCTGAACGAACTGTTGAAGTCACTGCAGAAGGTGGTGGGCACGCCACCGCGCGAGGAGTCGGGACCGCCGTCCTCCGAACCCCCGGCGGAGAGTCCCGCCGAACCGGCGCCGGCCGCGATGCCCGGCTCCGAGAAGCTCGCCGAGAGCATGTGCCTGGCCATCGACCCCGACCTGGTCGTGACCGTGCGCGCGATGTCCCTCGGCTACGAGGTGTCGACGAACCCGGCCGACCCGACCTCGGCCGCTCGGCCGGGCAACGGATCCGAGATCGCCGGACGCTGGCTCGATGACCTGCGGTGGACTGCCGGCCGAATGTGCGTCGTGGCGTTGCCGTTCGCGCAGGCCGACCTGACGTCCCTCGCGCGGATCGGCAACACCGGACTCACCGAGGCCGCCCTCCGCAAGCCCGCCGACATCATCGACGCGATCCTGGGCGTGCGCAGCGTGCGCGGCCTGTCGGTGCCCGCGCTCGGCGCCATCGACGACGCCGGTGCGGACGCCCTGGCCGAAGCCGCTGTCACCTCGGTTGCGCTCGCGTCGAACTCGGTCGCCCCCACCGGCCGTCGCGACGACACCGGTCGGTACCGGGTCGGCCGTCTCACCGCCCAGACCTTCGACGCACCCATCACGGCGTCGCTCGCCGCGATCGGCATCGCACCGAGCACCCCGGCCCTCACCCCGGACTCCCAGCAGGTCGACCTCACCGACGAGTCGACCGGCAGCCGTCGCCAGAGTGCGATCGCCGCGCTGGCCTACCCGGCGATCGCCGCGCCGCAACCCGGCTCGGCCGACGACGCCGGCCCCCGGAATCCGGTGGTCGGGCGGTCGGCGTTCCTCGTCCCCCCGACCTACTGGTCCCCGTCGGTCGCGGATTCCGACGCGCTCTTCGCGACCGCGCGCCTGCTGCTCGAGTCCGGCGCCGCGACCCCGACACCCCTGCCGTCCCTCGTGCAGGAACTGAACACCACCCGCGCCACCGGCCGCCTGACCAACCCGCCGGGGGTGGGGCCGGTCGGCCGCATCGGATCCGTGCTCACCTCGCAGGCGACCGCCGCCATCCGTCGCAACGTCGAGGACAGCTGGCAGTTCGAGGGCGCGCTGGTCCGCTCGGCCGATGTCGCGGCCACCCCGGAGCGGTACATGTCGCCGCTGCGCGAGGACCAGCTGCGCGCCATCAGGTCCCCTGACGTCGAGGGATCCGCCGTCTATACGCACCTGCGACGGCTGCAGGAGGAGCGCATCGACGCCGTGGCGTCGACCCTGCACCGCCTCGGGCAGTCCGTCACGATCCTCGACCCCGGCGGCCGGTACACCCTGGCCTCCGAACGCAGCCCGGTACTGCTCGCGGTGCGCAACGACCTCGCCCTGCCGGTCCGGGCCCGCCTGACCACGTCCGCGCCCGAGGGCGTCGAGATCGGGGATCTCGGGGTGATCGAGATCCCCGCCCGCGGAACCCGGCAGATCCAGCTCCCCACACGCGGCGAGACCTCCGAGGCCATCACCATCGACATCCGGCTGGCCACGGTCACCGGCGTGCCCCTCGGCCAGCCGATCACCTTGCAGGTGCACACCAACGCCTACGGGAAGCCGCTGTTCTACATCACCATCGTCGCCGGCGTGGCGCTCGTGCTGCTGACCGCACGCAGGCTGTGGCACCGATTCCGCGGTCAGCCCGACCCCGCCGACGCCGACCGGCCCGAACCCGACGAACTCGAGCGGATGCTGGCGGGAAGCGGCTATCAGGAGCGACGCCGTACCCTGCAAGGCGAGGGTCGGCCACCCGGCGAGGAGCCGGAAGACCACCCGCACGACCCCTGATCGAGCACTGAACGAGGACGGCGAAACAACACGTGAACTGGAACGACGTGCCGCGCGAACCGCGGCCGGGAACACCCGGTGCGGTGCCTCCCCAGCGTCCGGATCGCGCCGCGCCCCGCCGGATCCCGCCCGGCTCCGGCCCCGTCCCGCCGCCACCACGTCCCGGCCGGCCGGTCCCGCCGCCGCCCGCCCACGGCGCCCGTCATGCCCAGGGCCCCGTACGCGGTGGTGGTGTGCGCGTCGACGCCCCGCCGGCCCGACCCGGACGCCTCGACGCGGCCGGGTACCACGAACGACACAGCGGCGAGACGGACGCCGTCAACACCGGGTCGTCGAAGAAGGTGACCGCCGACGACTCGTCGTCGACCGGTCTGGCACGCGACTCCGACTCGAGCATCCTGCGAACCAGCGGCTCGATCGCGATCGCGACCCTCTTCAGTCGCATCACCGGCTTCATGCGCACCGTTCTGATCCTGGCGATGCTCGGTTCGGGCATCGCCTCGGCGTTCCAGGCCGCCGACGTGCTGCCGAACATGATCGCCGAGGTCGTGTTGGGCGCCGTGCTGACGGCCATCGTCATCCCGCTGCTCGCCCGGGCCGAGGCCGAGGACGAAGACGGTGGTCAGGGCTTTCTCAACCGAATCTTCACGATCACCGTGGTGGTGCTCGGCTCGGCGACGGTTCTGGCCGTCATCGCCGCGCCACTGCTGACCTACCTGAATCTCGGTGACGGGCAGGTCAACCGGGACCTGTCCACCCACCTCGCCTATCTGCTGCTGCCCGAGATCCTGTTCTACGGGCTCTCCGCACTGTTCATCGCGGTACTCAACCTGCGCGGTCTGTTCAAACCGGGTGCCTGGGCACCGGTCCTGAACAACGTCGTCCAGATCACGACGCTCGTGCTGTACGCACTCGTGCCCGGCGAGATCACGCTCAACCCGGTCCGCATGAGCGATCCGCAGCTGCTCGTCCTGGGTATCGGCTGCACCCTCGGCGTGGTGCTGCAGGCGATGGTCCTGGTGCCGTTCCTGCGCAAGGCGGGGGTGCATCTCAAGCTGGAATGGGGCATCGACGCCCGGTTGCGTCAGTTCGGCAACATGGCGCTGGCGATCGTCGCCTACGTCGCCCTGCTGCAGGTCGGTCTCATCGCGACCTACCGGATCGCCGCCTCCGCCGAGGAGTCCGGCGTCAGCATCTACTTCACCCACTGGCAGTTGCTGCAGCTGCCCTACGGCGTGCTCGGCGTGACCATCCTGACCGCGATCATGCCGCGATTGTCGCGTAACGCAGCCGCCGACGACACGAAGGCCGTGGTCGACGACCTGTCGCTGGCCACGCGCCTGACCATGGTCGCACTGGTTCCGGTCGTGTCGTTCATGACCTTCTTCGGGCCGGCGATCGCCATCGCGGTGTTCAACTTCGGCCGGTTCGACGCCGCCGACGCCTCCCAGTTGGGCTCGGTGCTCGCCTGGGGTGCGTTCACGCTCATCCCGTATTCGATGACCCTAGTCCAGTTGCGCGTCTTCTACGCCCGGGAGGACGCCTGGACCCCGACCTTCATCGCGCTCGGCATCACCGTGGTCAAGGTGACGTCGTCGTATATGGGTCCTGTTCTGTTCGACGACCCGTCGAATGTCGTGCGGTGGCTCGCCCTGTCCAACGGGCTCGGCTACCTGGTCGGCGCCATCGTCGGCCACTACCTGCTCCGCAGCCGCCTGCGCGGCGCACGACTGACGAACGTCGCCCGCACCACGCTGGTCACGTTCGCAGTCTCCCTGAGCGTCTCGGCGGTCGTCTGGGCCGTGGCCAAGATGTCCGACCTCGACCACATGATCGGGTGGCTCGGCAAGGTCGGATCGCTGTTGTACCTGATCCTGACGGCGGTCGTCGTGCTGGCGGTGACCTATGCGGGTCTGGCCGCCGCACGGGTACCGGACGTGGTCGCGATCGGCAACTCGGTGCGTCGCCTCCTCGGCCGGTTCATCCCGGCTCTCGCGCCGCCCGCGGAGCCCGAACGCGAACAGTCCCCGGCGATCACAGTTCAGTTTCCGCGCGTCTCTGCGGACGAATCGCTCCCGTACTCTGGTCAGGTACAAGTGCTGCGCCGCTTCGACAGGGGCACCGCGACGTGGCAGTCCTACTCCGTGCACACCGGCGGCGCGATCGGCGCCGGCCGGGGAGCACGTCCCATCCCAGAGCGCGCACCGGTTCCGCGCGACATCAGATACCGGAGGAAAGGAGTCCGTCGCGTGAGTGACAGCGAGATCGACACGAGTGCACCCACCGGGTCGCCCGTCGAATCCGGCCCCGGCGAATCCCATTCCGCCGAACCGCAGACTCCCTCCACGTCCACTCACGGCCAGACTCCCGACGCGCCGGCCGCTGCCCCCACCCCGGAGGCCGTCCGTCGACGCGGCCCGCGCCTGATCCCGGGCGCCGCGGTCGCCGGTGGTCGATACCGGCTCCTCGAGCAGCACGGCGGCACCCGCGGTCTGCAGTTCTGGCGCGCCCAGGACATCAACCTCGATCGTGAGGTCGCACTGACCTTCGTCGACGCGGACCAGCTCGCGCCGCCACTCGAGCGCGGACAGGCCATCAAGGCGACCGACCAGGGACCCCAGGCCGTCCTCTCGCGCACCCTGCGCCTCGGCCAGATCACCTCCGACGGCGTGGCCCGCGTGCTCGACGTGGTGCGTGGCTCCTCCGGCGGCATCGTCGTCGCCGAATGGGTGCCCGGTTCGTCGCTGGCCGACGTCGCCCGGTCCGAGCCGTCCCCGATCGGCGCCGCCCGAGCCGTGCGCTCGCTGGCCGCGGCCGCCGAGATCGCCCACCGGTCCGGTGGCGCACTGTCGATCGACCATCCCGACCGCATCCGCATCAGCCACGACGGCAACGCGGTCCTCGCCTTCCCGGGCACCCTCGCCGGGGACGACAAGGCCTCCGACGTGCGTGGACTCGGTGCGGTGCTCTACGCACTGCTGCTGAACCGGTGGACCCTCGATCCCGAGAACGGGTCGCGGCTCGTCACCACAGACGACGTCACCGATCCGATCGGTGGCATCCCGGTGGCGGCACCGGGGGAGAACGGTCAGCCCCTGGAACCGCGGGCGGCGAAGCCCGACATCCCGTTCGAGATCTCGGCCGTCGCGGCGCGTGCGCTCGACGGAACCCGGGGCATCCGGACCGCGGCGACGGTCCAGCACGTCCTCGACCAGGCGACGGTGGTCGACCTCAACACCGACATGCTCCCCGCCATCACCGACGCCGACGCGCCGCCGCCGGTCACGGTGGCACCGCGGGTCGGCAGCGCCGAGCACAAGCCGGGACGTAAGAACCTCGCATTGCTCATCGGCGCCGGTCTGCTCGCACTCTTCGTGGTCATCGCGCTGATCGTCGGAGCAACCAACGTCTTCGGCAGCAATGACGGCTCGAGTGACATCGACTCGATCCTGACCACCACCGAGCCGGCCCCGCCGGGCGAGCCGACCCCCGAGGCCAAGGCACCCGCCGAGGCCCCACCCGCACAGAACATCGCCCTCCGGGGTGTGACCGTGGCCGACTTCTCGTCGCAGCCGCCGGACAACTCGGCCAACGTCGGCAACGTGATCACCGGTGCGGCGCCGCCGTGGCAGACCGACAACTACCGGGGTCGTCCCGAGTTCGGCGGTCTCAAGCAGGGGCTCGGTCTCATGTTCGACCTCGGTGACGAGCGCGCGGTGAAGTCGGTGACCATCGAGACGCCGACCCCCGGTTTCGACGTCGAGATCCGCACCTCGCCGGCCGCGAGGCCCGCTTTCGCCCGGACCACCCCGGTGGCCGCGGGTCGTGTCGATCAGAACACCACGACGATCCAGATCGCGTCTCCGCAGCCCAGCCGCTACGTGATGGTGTGGATCACCACGCTGCCACCCGCGGCCGGCGGCTTCCAGGCCGAGGTCGGCCGCGTCACGATGGCGGGCTGACCGACTCGTTCACCGGACTGACCGGCTCGCTCTCCATGGTCGATGCCATCGGTTCGGGCGCCGGATCGGTCGTCTTCGGCGTCCACCCGGGCGGGCCGAAGATGTAGCCCAGGCGTGCACGCCAGCTCGACGTCGACTTCACATCGCGGGCGATCGCCACGTACTCGTGCGTCTCGAGTCGCCAGATGTTGTAGGTGTCCACCGGTTTGGTCAGGCCGTAGCGCGGGCGACGAACCTCCGGCGTGAAGGATCCGAACATCCGATCCCAGATGATGAAGACCCCGCCGTAGTTGCGGTCGAGGTACTCGGGATCGCGTCCGTGGTGCACACGGTGATGCGACGGGGTGTTGAACACGTACTCGAACGGCGCCCACATCTTGTTGATGTGCTCGGTGTGAATCCAGAACTGGTAGATGAGGTTCAGCGAGTACGCAAAGAACACCAGGGCCGGCGGGACACCGAGCAGGGGGAGCGGCAGCCACATCACGATCGCTGCGCTGATGTTCCACTTCTGGCGCAGCGCGGTCGCGAAGTTGAAGTACTCGCTGGAGTGATGTGCCTGATGGGTCGCCCAGACGATGCGCACGCGATGCGACACCCGATGCACCCAGTAGTAGATGAAGTCCACCGCCACGAAAGCGATGACCCAGGAGTACCACTGGTTCATCGGCAGATGCCACGGTGCGACATAGGTGAACAGGGCGGTGTAGGCGAGCAGGCCGAGAAGTTTCCAGAAGGCGCTGGTGCCGATGGAGACGACCCCCATCATCACGCTCGCGCGGGCATCCCGGGTCTCATAGGCACCGGGGGCCGGACCGCCCTCGTCGTCGTGATCGTGTTCGAGCTTGGCCGCGGCGAACCACTCGATGGCCAGCATCGACAAGAAGAACGGGATCGCGAGGACCGTCGGCTCGCGCATAGGTTCCGGCAAGAACTCCAACACCGTGTACTCCCTAGGACACCATCTGACACGTCAGCATGTCAGTTCAATTCTGACAAGGTATCGTGTCAGAAGCAGCGCTGTAAAGACCCGGTCGGTCGAAATCGGGTCGTGACGAGAGGAGCGGGGTTCCGTGCCCACGTCCGCCACCGCGGGAGACCCCGCCACCCGAGCCGGCGGTCGGCGCTATGGGGGAGCGGACCCGACCGAACGTCAGGCTCGGCGCCGTAGCGCCCTGATCAGCGCCGGACTCGACGTCTTCGGTACCGACGGTTACGCGAAGGCCTCGGTGAAGAGCGTCTGCGACCAGGCCGGGCTCACCCAGCGCTACTTCTACGAATCCTTCAGCGACCGCGCCGACCTCCTCGTCGCGGTCTACGACGACTGCGTCGACTTCGCCCGCACCTCGACGATCGCCGCCGCGAGCAGCTTCCTCGACGCCGCGATCGACGAGACCGGGGTCATCGATGCGTCGGAAGGCATTCCCGCAGAGGCCATTTCCGACGCGGCGCGCGCAATACTGCAGGCCTTCATGTCGGCACTGGCCGACGACGCACGTCGGGCGCGGGTCATGCTGGTCGAGGTCGTCGGTGTCTCACCGGAGATCGAGCGCGTCCGGATGCACGCGATACACGGATGGGCCGACCTCATCCTGATGCTGGCACGGGGAAGCCGTCCGCCCACGACCCGTCAGCGGCTCGCCTCGGTCGGTCTCGTCGGAGCCGTCACCCAGTTGATGGTCGACTGGTATGTCGCCGGGGAAGCCGACTCCGACATTCCCCGCGAACCTCTCGAAGACGTCCTCGACGTGTGCGTGGAACTGTTCGTCGCCGCGCACGGTCGACTGCTGAACTGACGCCTCACGGCCGTCGACTCCGTCAAAACACCACCATAAGTGGTGCTACGCGAGTAGATTTCGGAACATTCTGCTTCAGAGCCGCGGGGCCGCTACTCCCGGGAGGCGACGGATGAGTACAGCAGAAGAACGTGCCAGACAGCTGGATCTTGTTGCGCGCCTGAAATCTTCGTACCCGGAGCTTCCGGACGCGCCCACTCCCGATCTCCTCGATCACGCGCGGATCACCGCCTACCTGAAACCGGTGCACGACGTCGGCGGTGAACCCGACGCCCCGATCTTCTACGAGGGAAAGGCGTACGAGCTGTGGGAACACATGACATACGTCATGTGTGAAGTGCTGGCCTGGCGCGGGATCTGGCTCTCCGAGGAACGCCGGCGGATCGGCAATGTCGATGTCGGCCGCGCGGAGTACCTCGGACTGCCGTACTACGGGCGATGGTTACTCGCGGTCGCGCGAGTTCTGGTCGAGAAACACCACATCGGTCTCGGTGAGCTCTCCGAGCGCATGCTCGAAGTTCAGCAGCGGTACGCCGGGGGACTGGCCGGCAAGAAGCTCGAAGCGCAACCCCGCAGCGTCGGTGACGGTTCCGACGTCGCCCGCAACACCCACCACCGGCACGCGGTCGGGGTGGGGGATCCGCAGGTCTACGCGGGGAAGGCCGGTGAGGCCCGGTTCGCCGTCGGCGATCCCGTCGTCGTGCGAGAGCTTCCCGTCGTCTTCTACACGCGGACACCGGAATACGTGCGCGGTGCAACCGGCTCGATCTCTGCCGTCGCCTACGAGAGTCCCGTACCCGAAGACGAGACCTGGGGCCTGTCCGACGCCCAGGCCGAGTGGTTCTACGTCGTCGAGTTCCAGATGAGCGACCTGTGGCACGGATACACCGGCACCGCCGACGACACCTTGCGAACCGAGATCCCGGAGAGGTGGCTGGCGCCGGCCGGTCGAGAGGAGAACTAGACCATGGGCGACGCCACCGGTGCGCACGGCCACGATCACGATCACGACCATGCGCGGACGGTCGCGCCGATGGTCGAGGAGGTCACCGATTTCGAGGTGCTCGAGATCGCCCTGCGTGAATTATGCATAGAGAAAGGGCTTTTCACCGCGGAGGAGCATCGTAGATTCACCGAGTTCGCCGAACAGATCGGTCCGACGCCGGCCGCGACCCTGGTCGCGCGCGCCTGGCTGGAACCGGACTTCAGAGAGCTCGCCCTCGCCGAACCGATGACCGCGAGCAAGGAGGTCGGGGTCGACTGGCTCGAGCCCACCGGCTTCGGAACGCCCAGTGATTTCACCGCTTTCTCGATCCTCGAGGACACCCCGTCGGTTCATCACGTGATCGTGTGCGCGTTGTGTTCGTGTTATCCGCGCCCGATCCTCGGTAATTCGCCCGAGTGGTATCGCACGCCGAACTATCGGCGCCGCATGGTGCGCTGGCCGCGACAGGTGTTGTCGGAGTTCGGTCTCCAGCTTCCGGACGGTGTGTCGGTCCGTGTCCAGGACTCCAATCAGAAACACCGGTTCATGGTGATGCCGCAACGCCCGGCCGGGACAGAGGACTGGACACAAGAGCAGCTGGCCGAGATCCTGACCCGCGACTGCCTGATCGGTGTGGCTCTTCCCAAGCCCGGGGTGACCACCAACGCGGTCACGACCGTTCGACCGGCCGTCCACCCGGCAGGAGAGTGACGATGTCGATGCAACCCGAGACCGGAGATGTCTACCCGCCGCTCGCCGAGGTCGTCGAGCGTGACCAGGTGTGGCCGCGGATGGCCGCCAAGTACGGGGTCGCCAACCTCGTCCCACCGTGGAAGACCAGCCTCGACGGCCTCTGCGACGCGCTCGACCGGGCCGCCGACAGCGGTTGCGCGGCACCCGGGGTCGTGGAGCGCCGGGACGAGGAGGACCGGTTGGCGGCGACCACCTACGCCGATCTCCCCTATCCGGAGAATCAGCTCGTCGCCCTGGCCCACACTCTGCTCGATCGCGGGGTGATCGACGAACGCCAGCTCGCGCAGCGAATGGCCGCGGTCCGAGCCCGTCTGGAGGCGTGAGTACACCCACCAAACCGGCTGTCCACAGCACGATCACTCCTGTAGACAACCGCGTCGTCACCGGGTCGGTTCGAGGCTTCTCCATTACTCTCAGCGCATGGCCGGGGGGAACGACGCAGTTGACCTGCGCACCGATGAGCAGTTGTTACGCGCTCACGTCGCCGGCGATCCGGGCGCGTTCACCGATCTGGTCAACCGGCACCTCGACTATCTGTGGTCGGTCGCCATCCGAACGAGCCAGAGCCCGGAGGATGCCGCCGACGGGCTACAGGACGCTCTACTCGCCGCCCACCGGACCGCCGGGGATTTCCGTTCCGACGCGAAGGTGACCAGCTGGCTGCATCGGATCGTCGTCAACGCCTGCCTCGACCGGATCCGACGCAACAATTCCCGCAAGACCGTTCCGCTGCCCGAATGGGACGTGATGTCGATCGCCGACACCACCGACGACATCGCCGCGGTGGATCTGTCCGTCTCCATCGGCCGGGCTCTGCATGCTCTTCCCGAGGGCCAGCGGCAGGCCATCGTCGCCGTCGACCTCGAGGGTTACTCGATCGCCGAGGCCGCCGCCCTGCTCGGCGTCGCCGAGGGGACCATCAAGAGTCGCTGCGCACGCGGACGTCTCAAACTTGCTCAGGTCCTAGGCCACCTCCGGACTGCTGATGACGCGTAATCTTATGCCTGCCAACCTCTTTCCGATCAATCCGGCACGAGCGGAACCGGAACCGCGCGTCGTGCGTCCAAGTATTCGACGACAACGGACAACGACCAGCGAGATGCCACCACCGAGACACCGACGCCCGACCTTCGGAATGGAAGACTGACACCATGACCCCGCGGGGACCTGATGACACCGAGTCCGGCGATCTGCCCGATCCGCCGTACTCGGCGGACACGCTGGCCGATCTCCACGCCGGAGTGCTGTCCGAGCGCGCTGCCGCCCACATTCGTGCGCAGATCGCCGATGACGCTGCCGCGCAGGAGATCCTGACAGCTCTGGACCGGACGACGAGTCAGCTTCGCACTTCGGCCCCCGCCCCGCATACGGTTCCGGATCATGTCCGCGCCGACGTCCAGGCCACACTGGCCGCGCTGGCGGGATCGTCCGCGCCCGGCGCGGCTGCACCTGCCGGCCCCGTACGACCCGGTCTCACCGAGGACGCCCCGGCGGATCTCGGCGCACGTCGCGATCGATCCCCCCGATCGAGGATCCTGCCGGTGGTGCTCGCCGCGGCGGCGATCGCGCTGGTCGCCCTCGGCTCGATCGGTGTGCTCGGGCTGATGTCCTCCTCGTCCGACGACACCCCATCACCGATACAGGCCCAACCCGGATCGACCCAGACCCTGGACCCGGCGGGGTCCGCGTCAGCCCTCGCGGTCCTCGGTCGTACCGACGGCGCACCGTTCGAATCGGTCGCCGCACTCCGACGCTGCACCGCGGCTCATCTCGTCCCTGCGACTGTCGTCATCGTCGGATCCGGGCGGATCATCTTCCACGGTGATCCCGCCGCCGCGATCCTGCTGTCGACCGGCATCGCCGGCCGCTTCGACGCCCTGATCGTCGGTCTCGACTGCGACACCGGCAATCCCGCGTTCCTGGCCAGGGGGACGATTGGCGCCTGATCACCTCTACCAGGGCCGAGACCTGCGTCACCACGCCGGACGCATGGACTTGACCGGGAACATCTGCGCTTACCCTTGTGTTGAAGCAGCCGTGATCCCGACGAGAACTCCGGGATTCCGCATACCCCACAGCACGGAGGACGGATGAGCCAGCCAGAGACCCAGCAGATCCACGACGTGATCATCATCGGATCTGGTCCTGCCGGGTACACCGCGGCGATCTACGCCGCGCGCGCCGAGCTAGCGCCGATCGTCTTCGAAGGCACCCAGTTCGGTGGCGCGCTGATGACGACCACCGAGGTCGAGAACTTCCCCGGCTTCCAAACCGGCATCCAGGGCCCGGCCCTGATGGACGAGATGCGCGAGCAGGCGATCCGATTCGGCGCCGACCTGCGCATGGAGGACGTCGACACGGTCCGCCTCGAGGGCGACATCAAGGAGGTCGAGGTCGGCGGTGAGGTGTTCCGCGCACGCGCTGTCATCCTTGCGATGGGCGCCGCAGCACGATACCTCGGCGTCCAGGGAGAGCAGGAGCTCCTCGGTCGCGGCGTTTCCGCATGCGCGACCTGCGACGGATTCTTCTTCAAGGACCAGGACATCGCCGTCATCGGCGGTGGCGACTCGGCGATGGAGGAAGCGACCTTCCTCACGAAGTTCGCCCGCACGGTCACGCTGGTTCACCGCCGCGACGAGTTCCGCGCCTCGAAGATCATGCTCGAGCGCGCCCGGAACAACGACAAGATCCGCTTCGTCACCAACGCCGCCGTCCGTTCCGTCACCGGCGACGGGTCGGTGAGCGGCCTCGAGATCGAGGACACCCGCAACGGTGAGGTCAGCAACCTCGATGTCACCGGCATGTTCGTGGCGATCGGGCACGACCCGCGCAGCGAACTGGTCCGCGGGCAGGTCGACCTCGACGACGAGGGTTACGTCCTCGTTCAGGGTCGCACCACCTACACCTCGCTGCCCGGCGTCTTCGCCTGCGGCGACCTGGTCGACCACACCTACCGGCAGGCCATCACCGCAGCCGGCAGCGGCTGCTCGGCGGCCATCGATGCGGAGCGCTGGCTCGCCGAACAGGGTGAGGCGCCCACACACACCGTCGACGCCGAGTCGGTCGCAGAGGTCGAAGCTGTTCAGGCGCCCGCCTGACCTGAGCTTTCCAATCCCAATCTCATTCTTTTGAGTCCATCTGAGGAGGACATCACCATGGGTGCAAACACGGTCGTCGTCAACGACACCACCTTCAAGGACACCGTTCTCGGCGCCGACAAGCCGGTCCTGGTCGACTTCTGGGCCACCTGGTGTGGCCCGTGCCGCATGGTCGCCCCGGTTCTCGAGGAGATCGCCCGCGACAACGGTGACAAGCTCACCGTCGCCAAGCTCGACGTCGATGAGAGCCCGGCCACCGCGCGTGACTTCCAGATCATGTCGATCCCGACGATGATCCTGTTCGACAAGGGTCAGCCGGTGAAGACGATCGTTGGGGCCAAGGGCAAGGCGGCTCTGCTCCGTGAACTCGATTCGGTGATCGGTCAGTCGGCCTGAGCTGCTGTTTCTTCTGATCCGCGACGAGAGTCCGACGGGTGAACGACGTTGTCGTCGGCCCGCGGGCTCTCGTCGTTGGTAGTGTCGGCCCGGGTCCCCGACCATGAGGGACACGAGCCGGCAACCACGCCACTGGAGCTGTTCCAGTTTGGTGTAGTGAACTTCAGCTGAGAGAATGCAGGCTGATGCTGACCGGTACCGCAGTCACGCGGTCCGCCAGATATCGAGGGGTGACGACATGCCATTGTTCCGACTTGGGGATCACGGCTCGGCGGTGGCCGAGATCCGCGCCATCCTGGTCGGGCTGGGTCTGTTACCCGACGGTGGGAATCCTGTTTTCGACGAGGCCTGTGACCGGGCAATTCGGGCGTTCCAGCAGCAGCGTGGTCTGATCGTCGACGGCATCGTCGGCCCCGCGACCTACCGGGTTCTCCGAGAGGCCTCGTACCGTCTCGGCGCCCGAGTGCTCTCGTACCAGCTGTCGGCGCCCATGGTCGGCGATGACGTGGCGACTCTGCAGCACCGCCTCCAGAATCTCGGCTACTACACCTCGCTCGTCGACGGCATCTTCGGGCTCAACACCCACAACGCGGTCTGTCTGTACCAGAGTGAATACGGTCTGGCTTCTGACGGCATCTGCGGCCCGGCTACTCTCCGCTCTCTCGAGCGTCTCGGCACCCGTGTGACCGGTGGTTCGCCCTATGCCATCCGCCAGGAGGAGCAGGTTCGACGCTCCGGTCCGCAGCTGTCGGGCAAGCGGATCCTCATCGATCCGGGTTCGGGCGGGTTGCATCCGCTGTCCACCGGCGAGCTCGCCGAGCGCGAATCCGATCTGCTCTGGGATCTGGGTGCACGTCTCGAGGGCCGCATGGCCGCTGCCGGGATGCAGACCTTCCTGTCCCACGACGGTCGCGGCCGACCGGGGGACAATGAACGTGCCCGGGTCGCGAACCTCATGGATGCCGACCTGATGATCTCGCTGCGTTGCGGTCATTACCGCAATGCACAGGCAAACGGTGTCGCCTCGTTCTACTTCGGCAACAACCAGAACTCCTTCTCGACGATCGGCCGCAATCTCGCCGGGTTCATCCAGCGCGAGATCGCCGCTCGCACACCGCTTGCCGATTGTCGAACCCACGAGCGCACCTGGGATGTCTTGCGGCTCACCAGGATGCCGGTTGCCCTCATCGACGTCGGTTACATCACGAATCCGGATGATGCTGCGGTGCTGGGCAGTTCCGATTGGCGCAACGTCATCGCCGACGCCATCCTGGTCGCGGTGAAGCGGCTGTACCTGCTCGACCAGGACGATCGTCCTACGGGCACTTACACTTTCGCGGACCTTCTGGCCGCAGAGAACGCTTCGCACTGACGCAACCCGCTCCCGATCCCACCGGAACAGCTGTCCGCTGCCGTCCGGTGAGATCCATCTCGGCCATCACCACGAGCTTTTCCAGTGCGCTCTCGACTTCGAACTTCCAGCCGAGTCCTTCGTCGAGCTCCAGACGGAAACGCGGGAACCGTTGATGCGACGAGACGACGTCGAATCCGGAGTTCTTGAGGAACGACGCGTCGATCATGCACGAGGTGCACAGATCCGCCTGTGAGTCCTCGAGAATTTCCCGGGCGACTTCGATGATCGCCTCATCCGTCCAGAAGTCGAGGTCGGGGAGACCTACACCCGTGACGGCCTCACCCGTCTCCGCGGACCTGGCCGGTGTTCCACCGATCGTTCCGCCGAACTCGGCACCGCCGGCACCGTTTCGAACGAGTCCGAAGGCCTCCACTGCCCGGACACCGCGCCGGATCAGATCACCGAGGACCGCGTCGAGCAAGATCGTCGCAACTTCCTCATGTCCCGGCTCGGTGCGGATGCTGGTGAGTAGGACGGCGTCGTGACTGACCGGGGAAGTGGGGAAGTGCTGCGAACGGGGCACCCTGTTCGGCGGTGCGTAGAACGCCGTACCGATGACGGAACTGGTCGTCGAGTCGATGGCGACCTGTCCGCACGCACCCCACTCGAGGAGCAGCCCGGAGATCCAGGCCTCCTTGTCGAACTCGCTCTCGTAGGCCTGGCCGTTGGTGGTCGGCTCGACTTCCCAGAAGACACATCGGCGGGTGTGATGGGGGAGGGACTCGAAAGATCCGAGTTCCAGCCGCACGATCGACACGCTCATGTCACCGAACTCCGAGCCACAGGCGGGATCCGACGAAAAGTGTTGGGCTACAACCCATCCCGAAGTCCAGGCCGTTACCTGATCCGTCAATCGTCACAGTGACATTACTTCCGCATCCGCTGGTACCGAGAAATCCGCGGTGAAATTCACTTGTTCGGGTCGATGAACTGAACGATGCGTTCCAGGTCGTCAACCGATCCGAATTCCACGACGATCTTCCCTTTCCGCTTTCCTAGACTGACTGTAACCCTGGTGTCCAGGCTGTCGGACAGTCTCTCGGCAAGGTCCTGGAGTCCTGGCATCTGCATTGGCTTGCGCTTCGGAGCCGCTGGCTTCGCCTCGGGTCCGTCGCCGCGGTTGGCGAGAGTGACAGCTTCCTCGGTCGCACGAACAGACAGTCCCTCGGCGACGATTCGCGCGGCGAGAGCCTCCTGTGCGTCGCTGCCTGTCTCCAGGGAGAGGAGGGCACGGGCATGACCGGCCGACAGGACACCCGCCGCGACCCGACGCTGCACCGGAATCGGTAGCTTCAGCAACCGGATCATGTTGCTGATGAGCGGACGTGAGCGGCCGAGCTTGGCAGCCAGTTGCTCGTGGGTCACACCGAACTCTTCGAGAAGCTGTTGGTAGGCGGCCGCCTCTTCCAACGGATTCAGTTGTGCGCGGTGGATGTTCTCGAGCAGCGCGTCGCGCAACATGTCGCCGTCGGCGGTCTCACGGACGATGGCCGGAATGGCCTCGAGGCCGACCTCCTGGCTCGCTCGCCAGCGTCGCTCACCCATGACGATCTGGTAGGCCACACCGTCAGCCGTCGGCTCTTTCAGCCGTCGAACGACGATCGGTTGCATCAATCCGAACTCGCGGATCGAGTGGACGAGCTCGGACATCTGCTCGTCGTCGAAGACCGTTCGCGGCTGGTTCGGGTTCGGCTGGATCTGCTTGGGCGGGATCTCCCGATAGACGGCGCCGGCCTCCTCGCGGCTCAGTACGTCGACCGTCGAAGCATCGACAGGGGAGGAGGGCTGGCCGTCGACCACCGGCGACGGGCCCTTGCCGATGACGACGTCGGCAGCGGCGTTGCCCAGTCGCGGAGCATTCGACTGATCCTCGGTGGGACCGGTCGGGATTAGGGCGGCCAGTCCACGACCCAGCCCGCCGCGACGCTGCGCAGTGTCCCGTTGACTCATGCCTCTACCTCCACTCGGAACCGGATCTGTGTCGTCATGCCTGAGGGTTTTCCGATGCACCGCGGAGAGCGAGCTCGCGCGCCGCGTCAAGGTAACTCATCGCTCCACGTGAACCCGGATCGTATTCGATGATCGTCATTCCGTACCCGGGTGCCTCGGACACCTTCACGCTGCGGGGGATGATCGTGCCGAGCACCTTGTCGCCGAAGTGGCGACGGACTTCCTCGGCCACCTGATCGGCCAGCTTGGTCCGACCGTCGTACATCGTGAGGACGATCGTCGACACGTGCAGCCCACGGTTGAGGTGCGCTTGGACGAGCTCAATGTTCCGCAGGAGCTGCCCAACACCCTCGAGTGCGTAGTACTCGCACTGGATCGGAATGAGGACTTCGCGGGCGGCGACCATCGCGTTGACGGTCAGCAGGCCGAGCGACGGTGGGCAGTCGATGAACACGTAGTCGATCTGGTACTCGGCCAGCACCTCGTCGGAAAGCGCGTTGCGAAGCCTGTTCTCGCGCGCCACCAGAGAGACGAGTTCGATCTCGGCACCGGCCAGATCGAGTGTCGCCGGCACGCAGAAGAGACCTTGCTGGCTCGGTGACTCCTGGATGGCCTCCTTGAGGGTCACCTCGCCGAGGAGAAGTTCGTAGACAGAAGCAATGTCCTCGGCGCGATGATCGATGCCCAGGGCGGTGCTCGCGTTGCCCTGGGGGTCGAGATCCACGACGAGCACACGCAGTCCACGGACAGCGAGACCGGCTGCAAGGTTCACCGCTGTGGTGGTCTTACCGACGCCACCCTTCTGGTTCGCGACCGTCATGATCCGGGTGTGCTGTGGGCGGGGGAGTTGGCCGGCACCGCCCGGGGTCAGGACCTGGCTCGCGCGCTCCGCGGCCATGGCGATCGGGGTGTCGGCGTATGGTTCGCCCGCGGCGGGCGGGGCTCCAGCGGTTGGCGTTTCACGTGAAACGTTCGGGTCTTGATCGACCACGCGGGCACTCCTTTGACCTACCTGGTAGGCGTTCGAGTTGTCGGCTCCGGCGGACGTCGCCCCGGCTCCAACAGATGCAGAATCGTCGACGGCAGCACGCTGAGACGCGCTGCCAGAACGCTTTCTATTCTGCGCCTTACGCGGACTCCATACCAATTCAGAACTCCCTCTGTGTGACACCATCGGCGGGATCCGCCGCATCGGCCCGAATGATCGAGTCGGTGCTCATCGCCGTCGCTGCTTCTTGGCGGCGCGCTCCGCCTTCGTCCCTACGACGACCGTCGTCGGGGTGTCGAGAACCGCCCCGCAGGTGGCGACGCGGAGGTCGCTGATCCCGGTCCGTCCGACCACTGCGCGATCCCGCTCGATCTCTTCGGCTGCCGAGGATCCCTTGATAGCGATCATGCGACCGCCCCCGCGAACCAGGGGAGCGGACCATTTGGAAAGTCGCTCGAGCGGTGCAACGGCCCGCGAGGTGACCACGTCCGCGAGGCCGACATCGGCCCGGACCACTTTCTCCTCCGCACGGCCGCGAACGACCCGCACGTTCTCGAGACCGAGAGTCTCCACCGCTCGCTCCAGAAAGGTGCTGCGACGGAGGAGCGGTTCGATCAGAGTGATCGACACATCCGGGCGCGCGATCGCGAGAGGCAGGCCTGGAAGACCCGCACCGCTACCGACGTCGAACACCGTCTCGTCCTCCCGGATCAGTTCCCCGATCACCGCGCAATTGAGGATGTGGCGATCCCACAAACGAGGTACCTCTCGGGGTCCCATCAGACCGTGGTCGATCCCATCGGTAGCAAGTATTCGCCAGTACCCCTTCGCCAACTCCTTGCGCTCGCCGAACACCGCGTCAGCCGAAGCCGGCGGGGTCTGCAATGCGTCAAGGTCGGGATGGTCATCGGGTTGAGCGTCTGACGACACTTGGCCTCCGTTTCTAGTTGGTCCTATGACAGTGTTTCACGTGGAACCTGGCGCGGCCGACGGTCGGTGCACATCACAGTCAAGGGCACGTTTCACGTGAAACCACAGCCTTGTCATTCTTGTGCGGACGCGCCCCTGCGGGCTACTGAGAGCGCTGGTCCTTGGTTGGGCCGCGGACTAACAGACCGTCCGCAGGAAGGACCGACTGTAGAGACATAGGGACACCCGCGGGGCGGGTAGCGCGCCGGTCGCTAGTCGGACGACGGCCATACCTCGCCGCCATCGCACCCACGCGTGTCCCGGGGTAGCGATCAGAGAGGGGAGCGGAGTTGTCAGTCTTCGTACAGTCACGCATCCCGGCTGACCCCACGGTTTGATCCGTGAGCACCCCAACGACGTGGAGCGGCGCGGAGCAGCGACACCCCACCGACTTCAGCGACTGCCTCGGCTCTGGACAATCAGCCTCTACCGCTACACAGGGATGCCACCCAGAGGTCGTTACGGACAACCTCGTCCATCGCTCCGTCGCGCTGGGCGCAGATCTGATGCGACACAGTCGTCGGAGCTGGCACTCACGCGACTACCTGGACACGCGCAACCTGGACCGGGACCGGATCCGCCCGGTTTCCGTTCACAGTCTGTGACTCAGCATCGCGGCCAAGCGCGATGAGGCCCGCGAGCGCACACCCTGTCGGCGACGGTCGCCGTCCGCTCGGCAATCATGACCTGATCCAACGACGGGAGCGTCGAGCATTGCTCGAGTCGAAAGCGCTGGGCAAGCTCGGCTCAGACCGATGATCATTGCGGAGCGAGCAACCTGGTCTCCACGTCGACATTGCGGAGAGAACCCTCGTCCTATCGTGAGCTCGACACGGTCCGGCAAACCTGGTTCGACCTCAGACCGGATCGTCGGGCGCTTCGCCGAATGCGTGAGATTTCACGTGGAACCGAGTATTCCTGACCGACCACATGCTGACACCCGATGGCGGATGTTTCACGTGAAACGACACTGATGTCATTCCCCAGGGTGATTGCAGAAGCCGCCCTCGATCGGGGTGGGTGCCCCTGACCGGTCGGTCCGACTGCCTTACCGACATCCACCCTGCCCTATTTCGATGGACCGCAGCGACGCATCGACTCGCCCCAGCCATGGTCCAGCTCGACTGCTCACGTGGTCCGGTCCGTTCACCTCTGGGCGTCCTCGGATCACCCGGTGGGGGAGGGGGTGGTTGCCGCCCACCGTGCTTTCGTGCGCGTTCCGTTCCGCTTCGCCTGCGACGAACGGACAGCGTCGCAGATCAACCCGTCGAGGCGGAACGATGCGCCACCCATCGAGTGGTTCGAAGCCGGGCCACACCGGAAACCTCACCGAGAGCCGAGACGCGAACGCACTCCGGAAGATCGGCAAGTACAGCCGACGTGTCGCAAGCGACGCAACGGTCCCGGCAGACCCTGCCTCGATCGAAGTCCGTCCCGGTGGCCCGAAGAACCGAACAGTGGCGACCGGACTATCGCCGCGAGGCCTACGGACAACATCGCCGGCGCGGTTTCACGTGGAACCCCGCCGGTGCCATGTGCAGATGTCGCGGAGAGTGTCGATGTCCGACACGATGGGCGACGTCTGCCAAACCCGTTGCCAGCTGGTCGCGTGAGTGCCAGCTTGCCGACGAGCGTGACGCTTCAGACCGGTGCCCAGCGGGACGCAGCGATTGACGAGGTTGCGGTCAACCGCGAACAACAATCGGACAACCGACCGCGGTCACGACGGACGGGAGCGGGGTTCGGCATTCGCGACGTGCAACGGGCGCCACGAGCCCAGTGAGGTTCGAAACCGGTGACGCCGCCATCGGCGTAACGCTCCCACGGCATCAGTGCGGGCATCGTGCACTGCGCGCGAAATCCGGCCCGGCTCGTTGAGCACTCTCCGGCATCAAGGGAGCCGGGTCGAGATGAATCGACACGTGACGATTCAGCACCGATGCCCGAGGTCGTGGAAATTCGCGGTCCTTAATGGCCCGAAACGGTCAGTTCGACCACTTGACTGCCACGCGCGCCAGTCGACCGCATCCCTCAAACCGTCCCCGTCGCGAGCGCTCCTCATGCATCGACGACACAGTCGTTCCGAGTGGATGGAGGATCCAAGCCCGTCCGGTTTCACGTGAAACAACACCGTTGTGATTTCGTCCGGCGGCGCCGAGGGACCTGGGCGCCGATGGGATAGGGGAGTCCGAAACGACTCAGGCCCCGACCATCGGTCGGGGCCTGAGTGGAACTTCTCGTTCTGGTGAGTCCTACTCGGGGAGGACCACCACGCGACGCTTGGGCTCGGCACCCTCGCTCTCGCTGACAACACCGTCGACGGCGGCGACCGCATCGTGAACGATCTTGCGCTCGAACGGGGTCATCGGATCGAGCGCTTCACGCTCGCCCGACTTGAGCACACGCTCGGCGACCTCGCGACCGAGACGGGCCAGGCGGTCACGACGGTCGGCACGCCACCGGGCGATGTCGAGCATCAGCCGGCTACGCTCGCCGGTCGCCTGCTGGACCGCGAGGCGGGTCAGCTCCTGCAGGGCGTCGAGAACCTCACCCTTGCGGCCGACGAGCTTCGTCAGGTCGTCACCGCCGTCGATGCTGACGACGGCACGGTCACCGTCGACATCCAGATCGATGTCGCCGTCGAAGTCGAGAACATCGAGCAGCTGCTCGAGGTAGTCGCCCGCGATCTCCCCCTCTTCGACGAGGCGATCCTCATCGTCCTCGTCATCGTCCTGATCGTCGTCGAAGTCCTCGGCGGACTCATCGGTGACGTCGGTGTCGGCAGCGGCGTCCGCTCCGGTGGACTCGGTGGTGTCGGTCTGGGCTTCGGTCGTGGCCTTGGCGTCGTCCGGCGCCTCGGTCTCGGTTCCGGTTTGAGTTGCAGTCTCTGCTGTCATCTCATTCACCTAACTGTGTGCTTCGAACAAGTCTGTGCGGTCATCGCTTGCCGCGTTTCTTACCGCTCTTGGCGGTGGACTTTCCGCCCCGGTTGGGGGGTTGCTTCTTGGAACCCGGACCGGCGCCGGCGCCTGAGCGCGTCGGCTTCTGTCCCGGCTTCGGCTTCGCACTCGGCGCGGAGTCGGTGGTCTCGCTGGGGGAGGAGTCGGACGTCGTATCGGCGTCGTCAGCCGCACCCGCCTTGGTCATCGACACAGCCGTCGTCTCCGCGTCCCCGGAGGCATCAGCAGCTGCATTGCGCTTCTTCTGGCGGTCCGGACGCGCACCCGGCTTGGGGGCGTTCGCCTTCAGCTTCTCCTGCTTGAGGCGCTTGGCCTCTTCCTCTTCCTTCGCGATCTTGCCGAAGACCAGGTGCTGCTGGCCGTAGGTCCAGATGTTGTTGCTCATCCAGTAGAGGAGGATCGCGACGGGGAAGAACGGACCGGTGATCAGGATGCCGATCGGGAAGATGTACAGCGCGAGGTTGTTCATCATCCGGGTCTGCGGGTTCTCGAGAGCGGCCTCGGGCTGACGCTGCACCGATGCGCGCGAGTTCATGTGCGTCGCGATCGAGGCGATGATCATCATCGGGACGATGACGTAGCCGATCTGCACACGGGTGAAATCGATGGGGGCGCCGGGCTCGACGAATGCCTGGAACTCGGTGACCGGCTCGACGAGGTAGGACGACAGGGGCACACCGAACAGACGGGCGTCGAGGAAGTTCTGCACTTGATCGGCGCTGAAGACGTAGTTGCCCTGCGCCCGGGTCTCGGCGGCGCTCATGCCGAGCTGTCCCATGCCGGTACCCATGCGGTTGAACGAACGCAGCACGTGGAACAGACCGATGAACACCGGGATCTGCAGCAGCATCGGCAGGCAGCCGAGCATCGGGTTGAACCCGTGCTCCTTCTGCAGCTTCTGCATCTCCTCGGTCATCTTGACCCGGTCCTTGGCGTACTTCTTCCGGATCGCCTGAAGCTGCGGGTTGATCTCCTGCATCTTCTTCGTGGTGCGGATCTGCTTCACGAAGGGCTTGTAGAGAATCGCGCGCAGGGTGAAGACGAGGAACACCACGGACAATGCCCAGGCGATGCCGTCGCCACCGGGACTGCTGGGCGTGACGTAGCTGAAGAGCCAATGCCACACCCACATGATCCCGGAGACCGGGTAGTAGATGAAGTCGAGCACGGGTCAGGTACCCCTTACTTGTTGTTCTCTAGGTGGAATCGTTCCGCCGGGATGGTGGCTGATGGGTCCGGTCATCGTGGGCCTGCGGCCCGCCGGAGAGGTCACGGACCCGGCCGCAGAGATCGCTCCACAGTTCGCGGGGACCTTTGTCGGGGACCGGGTCGTATCCGGGTTTGTGCCACGGACCGCATTTGAGGAGCCGGACCGTCGCCAGCAGGGAGCCGTACAGAAAGCCGTGACGAGAGAGGGCTTCGACTGCATAACCCGAGCAGGTCGGTTCGAACCGACACGTGGGCAGCCGCAGCGGCGATACCCAGGTGCGGTAGAGCTCGATGAGGAAGATGACCGTGCGGCGGGGGAGCAGGTGGGCTCCGCGGCGCATCCGGGCGATGACGGTGAGCTGATCGTCCGCGTCGGCGGGCGAGTCGGTCCGAGTGTCCGGAGTCGACGATGACGGGGTGGGGGAGGGGGCCGATCCACGGTCATCCAGCTCGGAGTCGATCATCGACCGACACCCGCCCCGATCGGTGTGCCTGCGGTGGACGCCATTTCGACGACCCGCCGGCTGGAGAAGGCCGCCCGCAGTTGATCCGCCAGTTCTTCACTGGTCCTGTCCGCGGCACCGCGCCGAGCGCGGATCACCACGTATGTCTCGACGGCCGGACAGAGATGCCGGGTCGCCGCGAACGCGGCCCGCAGCCGTCGTGCGACGGCATGGCGGACCACGGCGTTGCCCACGGACTTGCTGACGACGAGGCCGAGCCAGGGTCCACCTGTCATGGCGACGTCGCGTCGCAACCCGGACGGATCCGGCCACTGTGGGCCGACCGGTGCCAGGTGTACGACGAAGTCACGAGCATTCACCCGCGCACCGGACTTCAGGGTGCGTGAGAAGTCGGATCCACGAGAGATCCGATGAGAAGACGCAGTCATCGATCAGCTGACCGGACCCGGAGGATCCGGTGGGTAGCCGACGATCAGGCGGTGAGCTTCGCGCGGCCCTTGGTACGACGGCTGCTGACGATCGCACGGCCGGCGCGGGTCCGCATACGCAGACGGAAGCCGTGCACGCGCGAACGACGACGGTTGTTCGGCTGGAAAGTACGCTTGCCCTTGGCCACGGTGACTCCTTGTGCTCCCTGTGAGCACGCCGGTTACCCGCACGTGACCCACATGTTGTCGTTGGTCGTTGATCCAGGACGGTGCCGAACTCTTGTCGGTGATGAACTCGGCGAACATGACAAAACGCCGCGCAAATCCGCTACCTGGATGACCAGTCGAGACTACTGACAGCGCGCGCTCAAATCAAACGCGGTCGTCGAGGCAGCAGAACAGTCTCTCACCAGGTGTGTTCTGAAGCACGCGGACGACGACAATCAGTTCGAACGAGTCAATTGTCCCGATCGCTTTGTCGCCCGCCGACACCTCTGTTAGGTTCTGTCAGAGCGTCGGCCGCGAACCCCTGCCGGACACCAACGAAGTGTCGCCGGGATCCGAGGTTACCGACCAAAGTCCCAAGTTCGTCATCACCGTTGTACACAGGTGTGGATAACTCTGTGGAGAGATGCGGTCGATGACGTGGGGTGCCCCGGCCCGCGTCAACGCTGGTAGTTTTCCGGGTCAGGAGGCCAGCCCCGTGACTTCAGACCGCGACACATTCGGTGAGGTGTGGCAACAGGTCGTCGCCGAACTCAACGACGACGAAGCCGCACGCGACCACGAACCACTGACCCGCCAGCAGAAGGCGTGGCTGTCACTGGTTCGACCCCTCACCCTCACCGAGGGATTCGCCCTCCTCACCGTGCCGACCGCTCTGGTCCAGGAACAGATCGAGCGCAATCTGCGCGAGACGATCCGCTCGGTCCTGAGCCGTCACCTCAACGAGCCGGTGGATCTCGGCGTTCGTATCCAGACACCCCGCAACGACGAACCGGTGCCGGAGCCGGCCGCGCCCGAACCACGCCTGGTCAACGGCGCGGCACCGGTCGACTACTCCGCGGTCCCGGGTGCGGCGATCGGTGCCGGATTCCCCGCGACCCCGGGTGCCGGAGCCGTGCCGGGTGGCGACACCGGACGACCGTCGGGCGACTGGGCCTCCTACTTCGCCGAGCGACCGACGAGTACGCCTTCGCCGTCGGGCGCAAACCTGAACCCCAAGTACACCTTTGACACTTTCGTCATCGGCGCGTCGAACCGTTTCGCGCATGCCTCCGCGGTCGCGGTGTCCGAGGCTCCGGCACGGGCATACAACCCGCTCTTCATCTGGGGAGAGTCCGGACTGGGCAAGACCCACCTGCTCCATGCGGCCGGCCACTACGCCCAGCGCCTGTTCCCGGGGATGCGCGTCAAGTACGTCTCGACCGAGGAATTCACCAACGACTTCATCAACTCGCTGCGTGACGACCGGCGGGTGGCGTTCAAGCGCCGCTACCGCGACGTCGACGTGCTGCTGGTCGACGACATCCAGTTCCTGGTGGGTAAAGAAGGTATCCAGGAGGAGTTCTTCCACACCTTCAACACCCTCCACAACGCGAGCAAGCAGATCGTCATCTCGTCCGACCGTCCGCCGAAACAGCTTGCAACCCTTGAAGATCGGCTCCGCACACGATTCGAGTGGGGTCTGATCACCGACGTCCAGCCGCCCGATCTGGAAACCCGCATCGCCATCCTGCGCAAGAAGGCGCAGATGGACAACATCGCGGTGCCCGACGACGTCCTCGAGCTGATCGCGTCGAAGATCGAACGCAACATCCGCGAACTAGAGGGTGCGCTGATCCGTGTGACGGCGTTCGCCTCGCTCAACGACGCAGCGCTCGACAAGTCGCTCGCCGACGTCGTGCTGCAGGCACTGCTACCCAACTCGGGCACCCTCGAGGTCAGCGCCGCCAGCATCCTGGCGATCACCGCCGAATACTTCGACATCTCGGTCGAGGAGCTGCGCGGGCCCGGCAAGACCCGATCCATCGCCCAGGCCCGTCAGATCTCGATGTACCTGTGCCGTGAGCTGACCGACCTGTCGCTGCCCAAGATCGGTGAGACATTCGACCGTGACCACACCACGGTCATGTACGCCGAACGCAAGATCCGCAAGGAGATGGCCGAACGCCGCAAGGTGTACGACCACGTCCAGGAGCTGACCGCCCGCATCAAGCAGCGTGCGGTGGGCTGACAGTCCTTACTCCTCTGCTCTCCACGCGCCTCTCGTGCCTTGCACGGGAGGCGCGTTTCGTGTGTCAGGGGCCGATCTGGGTGCTCCCGGAGGGGCCGACGTCAGCGGCGTCGTCTCACCAGGCCTTCGTGGCTCGTCGCTTGCGCTCCTCGCACCTCAGGCAGCAGTGAAGGCGTCACGCCGCCCGAAACAAGCAACAGTGAAGGCGTCACGCCGCCCGAAACAGGCAACAGTCGAAGGCGTCACGCCGTCCCTGATAGGGGAGCGAGCGGTGTCGCGGCGTCCGAAACGGAGAACGAGGTCGGCTTCGCATCCCGTCGGATCCGGCCCGCCCGAACCACAACTCTGCTCCCGGGGTCGAGACTGACACGTCGATCTTCTGTGTTCTCGCACACTCGGATCGGCCCTCTGGAATGACAATTTTCGGCTCCGCAGGCTGTGGATCGGCGTGGGATAACAGGGCAAGACCTGTGCACCGACGGTGGACGCCGCGCGAACAACAAGTTTTGTCCACAAATTCTTGGGATTCGGCTCAACGACGCTCCACCGGTCATGCACACCCGCGCACCCCGTCCGACTGGCCCGATGTGACAGTTGTCCACAGATTCCACAGTTCCTATTACTGAGATGGATCCCTCTCTAAAGAGAAATCTTTTGTAAGAAGGACTGTGCACAAACACCCATCCGCGGGCCCTGCGGGCCCGGCCTCCCGGATGGACTGACTTGGCCCCAACCATCCCGGTATGGGCGGCGGCGTTCTACAGTGGGATTCCCGGATGTGGGACGTGATCGACCATGCCGTCGTTTCGGCTCCGGCATGCCGACGATCCGCACGAGAGAGAAGGGCAATCTCCCAGCATGAAGTTCCGTGTCGCACGTGACGAGTTCGCCGATTCCGTCGCCTGGGTCGCTCGAAGCCTGCCCTCTCGTCCGCCGGTACCGGTTCTGGGCTGTGTGGTGCTCAATGTCGGCGAGACCGGTCTGACCGTCTCGGGCTTCGACTACGAGGTATCGGCCCAGGAGAACCTGGGTGCCGAGGTCGCCGAGCCCGGCCAGGTGCTGGTCTCCGGTCGGCTCCTGGCCGACATCACCAAGGCCCTGCCCAACAAGCCCGTCGACGTGACCCTCGACGGCGCCCGCGTCGCGATCACCTGCGGTAGCGCCAAGTTCTCCCTGCCGACGATGCCGGTCGAGGACTACCCGCAGCTGCCCGACGTCCCGGCCATCACGGGCACGATCCCGTCGCAGCTGTTCGCCGAGGCGATCTCGCAGGTTGCCGTCGCGGCCGGCAAGGACGACACCCTGCCGATGCTGACCGGCGTGCGCGTGGAGATCGAGGGCAACTCCGTGGTCCTCGCGGCCACCGACCGTTTCCGTCTGGCCGTGCGCGAATTGCAGTGGGAGCCTTCGGACCCCGACACCAAGGGGGCGGTCCTGGTCCCGGCCAAGACGCTTTCCGAGAGCGCCAAGACCGCGGGCTCGGAGGGCACCGGCGTCGTCTCGCTGGCCTTCGGCAGCGGTGCCGCCATCGGATCCGACGGCATCCTGGGCATCCTCGGCGAGACCAAGAAGACCACCACCCGCCTGCTCGACGCGGAGTTCCCGAAGTTCCGCCAGCTGCTGCCGGCCAGCCACACCGCAGTCGCCACCATCGACAGCGCCCCGCTGATCGAGGCGATCCGCCGTGTCGCGCTGGTCGCCGAACGCGGTGCACAGGTCCGGATGGAGTTCTCCGAGGGATCCGTGCTCCTCACCGCCGGTGGCGACGAGGCCGGCAAGGCCGAGGAAGAGCTGCCCGTGTCGTTCCACGGCGAGCCGCTGACCATCGCCTTCAACCCCGGCTACCTGCAGGATGGCCTCTCGGCGATCAACGCCGACAGCGTCGACTTCGGGTTCACCACCCCGAGCCGTCCGGCGGTCCTGCGTCCGGCCAGCGGCGAGGATCCGGTCGCAGACGAGTCCGGCGCCTTCGTCGCCCCCGAGAGCGCGTTCAGCTACCTGCTGATGCCGGTCCGCCTGCCGGGCTGACCCGCGCCGCGCACCCAGCCGATCACCGCAACCGACCGTGTTCGTTCGTGAGCTGCACCTGAGGGATTTCCGCTCGTGGCAGGCCGTCGACCTCGATCTGCGGCCCGGCCCGACGGTCTTCACCGGCCGGAACGGCTTCGGCAAGACCAACCTGCTCGAGGCGCTGTTCTATCTGGCGACCCTGCGGTCGCACCGGGTGAGTTCCGATGCGCCGCTGGTACATTCCGGATCCGCGTCGGCGCTGGTCACCGCCACCGTCGAGAACGAGGGCCGGGAGCTGACCGCGGAGCTGCGGATCAATGCCGAAGGTGCCAACAAGGCGTCGATCAACCGCAGTCCCGCCCGGCGACCCCGTGACCTCCTCGGGATCCTGCGGACCGTGCTCTTCGCTCCCGAGGATCTCTCGCTCGTCCGGGGGGATCCCAGCGATCGCCGACGTTTCATCGACGAACTCGTCGCCCAGCGCGGTCCCCGATGGGTGGCGGCCCGCGCCGACTACGACCGGGTACTGCGTCAGCGGTCGGCGTTGCTCAAGACGGCGGCCGCCGCGTTGCGACGTGGCGGCGACCAGGCCGAGTCGGTGATCAGCACGCTCGATGTGTGGGACGGTCAGCTCGCGGACCTCGGCGGTCAGGTCACCGCGGCGCGGCTGCAGGTACTCGCCGAACTGGAACCACATTTCACCCGGTCCTACGCGTCGATCGCGCCGCACTCCCGGCCCGCGACCCTGCGATACCGGCCCGCCGGCGGCGTCGAATTCGACACGGCGACGGTCGAGTCGATCAGCGAGATCCTGGCCGCTCGCCTGCGCGAGCTGCGCGACAAGGAGATCGAGCGCGGTATGTGCCTGGTCGGTCCGCACCGCGACGACATCGACATCGTCCTCGGCTCCGACGTCGCGAAAGGCTTTGCGTCGCATGGTGAATCATGGTCGCTGGCGCTCGCTTTGCGGCTCGGATCCGTCGAGCTCACGCGCGCCGAGGGGATCGAACCGGTCATCATGCTCGACGACGTCTTCGCCGAACTCGACGCCAAGCGTCGGGAGAAACTGGTGGAGTTCACCGCCGGCGCCGAGCAGTTGCTGATCACCGCGGCCGTCGCCGACGACATCCCGGGCGAGATCGGCGGCCGGCGGATCTTCGTCGACGTCGTCGAGGACGCGGACGGTCGTCGGTCCATGGTCGTCGGAGATGAATCGGACCTGCTGTCCGGTGAGGTAGAGGAACCGGTGAGCGGGGTCGCCGATGAGTGACGAAGCACACCTGTCGCGCCCCGACGCGGTGGGAGAACCGTCGAACCGACCGATCGAACCGGGCGAACTCGGCGGATACGAACGCGCCCGGAAGGCTCTCGAGGAGGCGCGCGCCGCGGCGCGGGCGGCGGGGAAGTCGGTGGGACGCGGTCGCGCGTCACCGGTGCGTCGCACACCGCGGGGTGCGCAGACGCGGAAGCGATGGTCGGGATCGGGTCCCGATGCCCGGGATCCGCAGCCCTTCGGGCGCCTCGTCGGCGGTCTCGCGAAGGACCGCGGCTGGCAGGAGAAGATCGGCGAGGGCACCCTGTTCGGGATGTGGGACAACATCGTCGGTGCCGACATCGCTGCGCATGCGAAGCCGATCGAGTTGCGGGACAACGTACTTCACGTCCAGGCCGAGTCCACGGCGTGGGCGACGCAGCTGCGGTACGTGCAGGCGCAGATCCTGGCGAAGATCGCGGCGGCCGTCGGCGACGGCGTGGTGAAGTCCCTGCGCATCAGCGGGCCCAAGGGACCGTCGTGGCGTAAGGGCGAACGTCATGTGCGGGGGAGGGGCCCGCGGGACACGTACGGCTAGGCCGGGCTTAGCAGACTCGTTCGCACATTACTAGTCGATGCGCCCCGTGAGCGGATTTTCCTCCCCAAGCCACGATCGAACCGGGCTGATCCCAAAAAAATCGATCTGAGGGCCTGTTAGCGGCCCCGGATGCACGTTCCTGGGCGAGTCAGGCAGTACACTGTGAGGTGTTGTCCCGACAGGGGACCACCGAACGGCAGAACGAACGCGGCCTTCAGGCAACCCGGGAAGTCCCGGGCATACCTGTGTGCGCATCGACCTGCCCGCCCCCTGGTCGAGTAGATCGACGACGGATCTCGGTTACCTGGGATCCGCCGATGAGCAGAACAGGAGCGGACGCACCTCGTGGCCGACACCAACGACACCGGACCCAAGAAGAGCAAGAAGAAGCCGTCGGAGTACGGCGCCGACTCGATCAACATCCTCGAAGGTCTGGAAGCCGTCCGCAAACGGCCCGGCATGTACATCGGTTCCACCGGTGAACGCGGCCTGCATCACCTGATCTGGGAGGTCGTCGACAACTCGGTCGACGAGGCGATGGCCGGCTTCGCGAGCCGCGTCGACGTGACCCTCCTCGAGGATGGCGGCGTCCAGGTCGTCGACGACGGGCGTGGCATCCCGACCGGCATGCACCGGACGGGCGTCCCCACCGTCGAGGTCGTCATGACCCAGCTGCACGCCGGCGGCAAATTCGACTCCGACGCCTACGCGGTGTCGGGCGGTCTGCACGGCGTCGGTATCTCGGTCGTCAACGCGCTGTCGACCAAGGTCGAGCTCGAGATCGAGAACGACGGTTTCCACTGGGAGCAGACCTACTCCTACGCCAAGCCCGGTCCCCTGGAGAAGGGCGACGCGACGCGCAAGACCGGTACGACGGTGCGGTTCTGGCCGGACCCGCAGATCTTCACCGAGACCACCCGGTTCAATGCCGAGACCGTGGCGCGTCGTCTGCAGGAGATGGCCTTCCTCAACAAGGGTCTGACCATCACGCTGACCGATCAGCGTCCCCAGGCCGTCGAGGCGCCGGGCGATGCCAACGGTGACGGCGAGGCATCCGTGACCGAGGTCGCCGAGGCCGTCCAGACGGAGACCGAAAAGGCTGCCGCCGCGACGAAGCCGAAGACCCGGACCTACCACTACCCGGACGGGCTCGTCGACTACATCAAGCACCTCAACCGCACCAAGCAGTCGATCCACAACACCGTCATCGGGTTCAGCGCCAAGGGCGAAGGCCACGAGGTCGAGATCGCGATGCAGTGGAACGCCGGCTACTCGGAGTCGGTGCACACCTTCGCCAACACGATCAACACCCACGAGGGCGGAACGCACGAAGAGGGTTTCCGTGCGGCGCTGACCAGCACGGTCAACAAGTACGCCCTCGAGAAGAAGCTCATCAAGGAGAAGGACGGCAAGCTCACCGGCGACGACATCCGTGAGGGTCTCGCCGCGGTGATCTCGGCCAAGGTCTCCGATCCGCAGTTCGAGGGTCAGACGAAGACCAAGCTCGGCAACACCGAGATCAAGGGCTTCGTCCAGCGCACCTGCAACGAGCACCTCGGTCACTGGTTCGAGGCGAATCCCGCCGAGGCCAAGATCATTGTCAAGAAGGCCGCCGACTCCGCACAGGCCCGCATGGCCGCGCGTCGTGCGCGAGAGATGGTGCGCCGCAAGACCGCAACCGACATCGGTGGTCTGCCTGGCAAGCTCGCCGACTGCCGAAGCAACGACCCCACCAAGTGTGAGGTCTACATCGTGGAGGGCGACTCGGCCGGCGGCAGCGCCAAGTCCGGTCGCGACTCGATGTACCAGGCGATCCTCCCGTTGCGCGGCAAGATCATCAACGTCGAGAAAGCCCGCATCGACCGGGTCCTCAAGAACGCCGAGGTCCAGTCGATCATCACCGCGTTCGGCACCGGTATCCACGACGAGTTCGACATCGCCAAGCTGCGGTACCACAAGATCGTGCTGATGGCCGACGCCGACGTGGACGGTCAGCACATCTCGACGCTGCTGCTCACGCTGTTGTTCCGCTTCATGCGCCCGCTCATCGAGAACGGTCACGTGTTCCTCGCACAGCCGCCGCTGTACAAGCTCAAGTGGCAGAAGTCCGCTCCGGAGTTCGCCTACTCCGATCGCGAGCGCGACGGTCTGCTCGAGGCGGGTCGCGCGGCCGGCAAGAAGATCAACACCGACGACGGCATCCAGCGCTACAAGGGTC
This sequence comes from Gordonia sp. GN26, assembly GCF_054823965.1. Lineage (NCBI taxonomy): Bacteria > Bacillati > Actinomycetota > Actinomycetes > Mycobacteriales > Gordoniaceae > Gordonia > Gordonia sp. GN26. The sequence goes on from NZ_JSYC01000122.1 coordinate 42,453, forward strand.
TCGGTGAGATGAACGCCAAGGAACTGTGGGAGACCACCATGGATCCGGCGGTGCGTGTCCTGCGCCAGGTGACGCTCGACGACGCCGCGGCGGCCGACGAACTGTTCTCCATCCTCATGGGTGAGGACGTCGCCGCTCGTCGAAGCTTCATCGCCCGTAACGCGAAAGACGTTCGCTTCCTTGATGTCTGATCACGGATCGAAGTATTTCGCAGTGATCGGAGAAAGAATCCACAATGACTGACACCACCCTGCCGCCCGCCGGCGGTGAAGGCGACCGCATCGAACCTGTCGATCTCGGCCAGGAGATGCAGAAGAGCTACATCGATTACGCGATGAGCGTGATCGTGGGCCGCGCGCTCCCCGAGGTGCGCGACGGCCTGAAGCCGGTGCACCGCCGGCTCCTGTACGCATCCTTCGACGCCGGGTTCCGCCCCGACCGCAGTTACGTCAAGTCGGCGAAACCCGTTGCGGAGACGATGGGTAACTACCATCCGCACGGCGACACCGCGATCTACGACGCCCTGGTGCGTCTGGCGCAGCCGTGGTCGATGCGCTACCCGCTCATCGACGGCCAGGGCAACTTCGGCTCCCGCGGCAACGACGGCGCGGCCGCCATGCGTTACACCGAGGCCCGCCTCACGCCTCTCGCCATGGAGATGCTGCGTGACATCGGCGAGGAGACAGTCGATTTCACGCCGAACTACGACGGCAAGACCCAGGAGCCGACGGTGCTGCCGTCGCGCATCCCGAACCTGCTGATCAACGGATCCGGCGGTATCGCCGTCGGTATGGCCACCAATATGCCGCCGCACAACCTCAACGAGGTTGCCGACGCGGTGTTCTGGGCTCTCGAGCACCACGATGCCGACGACGAGACCACTCTCGCCGCCTGTATGGAGTGCATCAAGGGACCCGACTTCCCCACGGCCGGACTAATCGTCGGCAGCCAGGGGATCAAGGACGCCTACACCACCGGCCGCGGCAGCATCCGCATGCGCAGCGTCGTCGACATCGAGGAGAACAAGGGAACCACCACGCTGGTGGTCACCGAGTTGCCCTACCAGGTCAACCCGGACAACCTGATCCAGTCGATCGCCGAGCAGGTCAACGAAGGAAAGCTCAAGGGCATCAGCCGGATCGAGGACCAGTCCTCGGACCGCGTCGGCATGCGCATCGTCGTCACGCTGCGTCGTGACGCGGTGGCGAAGGTCGTGCTGAACAACCTGTACAAGCACAGCCAGCTGCAGACCAGCTTCGGCGCCAACATGCTGTCGATCGTCGACGGCGTGCCCCGCACCCTGCGTCTCGACCAGATGATCCGCTACTACGTGGCGCATCAGATCGACGTCATCGTGCGCCGCACCCGGTACCGGTTGCGCAAGGCCGAGGAACGCGCGCACATCCTGCGCGGTCTGGTGAAAGCCCTTGACGCACTTGATGAAGTGATCGCGTTGATCCGCCGGTCGGCCAACACCGACACCGCGCGCACGGGCCTCATCGAGCTGCTCGACATCGACGAGATCCAAGCCGACGCCATCTTGGCGATGCAGCTGCGTCGCCTGTCGGCATTGGAACGCCAGAAGATCGTCGACGAACTCGCCGAGATCGAGCTCGAGATCGCCGATTACAAGGACATCCTCGACAAGCCGGAGCGTCAGCGCGCCATCGTGCGTGACGAGCTCAAAGAGGTCGTCGAGAAGTACGGCGACGAGCGTCGGACCAAGATCATCGCGGCCGACGGCGACGTCAGCGACGAGGATCTGATCGCTCGCGAGGACGTCGTCGTCACGATCACCGAGACCGGTTACGCCAAGCGCACCAAGACCGACCTGTACCGCAGTCAGCGCCGCGGCGGCAAGGGCGTCCAGGGCGCGGGTCTCAAGCAGGACGACATCGTCAAGCACTTCTTCGTCTGCTCGACCCACGACTGGATCCTGTTCTTCACCACCAAGGGGCGGGTCTACCGGGCGAAGGCCTACGAACTGCCCGAGGCCAACCGCACCGCGCGCGGCCAGCATGTCGCGAACCTCCTGGCCTTCCAGCCGGAGGAGCGCATCGCGCAGGTCATCCAGCTCAAGACCTACGAGGACGCGCCGTACCTGGTGCTCGCGACCCGCAACGGCCTGGTGAAGAAGTCCAAGCTCGTTGACTTCGACTCCAACCGCTCCGGCGGTATCGCCGCGATCAACCTGCGCGGCGAGGACGAACTCGTCGGTGCGCAGCTGTGCTCCTCCGACGACGATTTGCTCCTCGTGTCGCAGAAGGGCCAGTCGATCCGGTTCCACGCCGACGACGAGACCCTGCGACCCATGGGCCGGCAGACCTCGGGTGTCCAGGGCATGCGGTTCAACGCCGACGACACCCTGTTGTCGCTCAACGTGGTCCGCGATGACACCTACCTGCTCGTCGCGACGTCGGGTGGCTACGCCAAGCGCACCGGCATGGATGACTACCCGGTCCAGGGTCGCGGCGGTAAGGGCGTGCTCACCATCGCCCACGATCGCCGGCGCGGTGAACTCATCGGCGCGCTCATCGTCGACGACGACTCGGAGCTGTACGCGATCACCTCGGGCGGCGGTGTCATCCGCACCGCGGCCAAGCAGGTCCGCAAGGCGGGACGCCAGACCAAGGGTGTGCGTCTGATGAACCTCGACGAGGGCACCACCGTCATCGCGATCGCCCGCAACGCCGACGAGCCGGAGGAGACGGACGCCTCGGAGTAGGCGTTAGGGTTGAGAAAACGTGCAGCCGAGGAGTCGGTGGCGGTAGAAAGTGACCCGACGCGTCGATGTCCATCGGCAGTGACGCCAGAGTGAGGGATTGCCTGTGAGCACACCGAACGAGCCGAACCAGGAGCAGAACGGGCGCCCGTCCGGGAACCCGTCCGGTCCCGGTACGGGGACACCGACCGGTGGGCTGGTGCCGCCGTGGCAGCGCGGACCGGTCGAGGAATCGCCCGGTTCCGCGCCGACCGAGGCGTTCGGGCGTGAGGACGACTCGCGCCCGAACGCGCAGGGCAACCCCGGCGGTCCGCCGCCTGAGTCGAGGGGCGGCCCGCCGCCGCGGGGCGTCGTCACCAACAGCGGCACGGCTGCGGCCAGCATGAGCGGTCAGCAGGCTCCGGTCACCAAGCTCGACAGTCCGCGTCGGCCGGGCTCGGCTGTCGCGACCGAGGAGCCCGGTTTCGTCGAGTCGCCGACGAGCACCATCGACCGTGACAACCTGCCCGGCCAGGATCTGCCCGATCTGGATCAGATCCACCACACGGCCGATCTGAAGAAGCGTCCTCCGGAGGCGCCGCCTGCCGCGGCGCCGTCGAAGGTGGCACCACGTTCGGCCCCGCGTCAGGTGGGTGCCGGCACGGCTCTGCGCGCCGCGGTACAGCTGCGTCGGATCGACCCGTGGGCGACGTTCAAGATCGCCGCGGTGCTGTCGTTCGTCGGGTTCTTCATTTGGATGATCGCGGTCGCCGTGCTGTATCTGATCTTCGACGGCATGGGCATCTGGGATCAGGTGAACAACAGCTTCGGCACGCTCGTGGCCGACGAATCGAGCTCGGCCGGGGACGTCATCGGGGCCGGCACCGTTTTCGGCGTGGCGGCGCTCCTGGGGGCCGTCAACGCCATCCTGCTGACAGCGCTCGCGACGGTCGGCAGCTACATCTACAACATCTGTGCCGACCTCGTCGGCGGTGCCGAGGTGACGCTTGCGGATCTCGACTGAATCGAGCCGCTGACCAGCCGTTTTGGTTGGTGGGGGATCCGTCGGGTAACCTCACTTCTCGGTTCAAGGGCCTATAGCTCAGGCGGTTAGAGCGCTTCGCTGATAACGAAGAGGTCGGAGGTTCAAGTCCTCCTAGGCCCACTGCGACGGAAGTTTTCGAACTCCCGAAATCGCATCCCGTCGACCGATTCCGGTCGGCACGGGGCCTTAGCTCAGTTGGTAGAGCGCTGCCTTTGCAAGGCAGATGTCAGGAGTTCGAATCTCCTAGGCTCCACCACTGCACGAACCGCAACGCACCACCGGACCCCGGTGGTGCGTTTCGCTTTTTCGCGCACTCTTTCCGTTCGCGCTCACCAAGATCGGGTGAGCGCGAACGCACAAGGTGAGCGATCAGGCGCGGACATACTCCATGAACGACACCCCGGTCTCGTAGTTCCGGCTGTCGACGAGTTGGAACCATTCCGGTTTGTACGTCCCGGGCGAGAACAGCGGGATGCCGTCGCCGAAGAGCAGCGGCTGCCTCTTGAGGACCAGGCGATCGATCTCGCCGATCAACTGTGTCGCCAGGGACCCGCCGCCGCAGAGCCAGATGTCCTTGCCGTCCACGGACTTCAGCTCCTGCACGAGTTCGACGGGATCGCGGTCGGTGAACGTCACGCCGTCGACCGGTTCCGGCGGTCGGTGGGTGAACACGTACTGGTCGAGATGCCGGTAGGGACTCGGTGCCTCCGGCAGCCCGACGCCGTAGGTGTTGGCGCCCATGAGGACGGTGTCGAAGCCGCCGCCGCTCTGATCGATCCCGAGGGCCACCGCGTAGTCCGTCGGGATCGTGTCGGCGAACCGCTCGGTGATGTCGGCCATGTGATCGCCCTCGACGAGGAAAGCGTCGAACTCACCGTCCGGTCCCGCGATGTACCCGTCGAGGCTCACGGCCACGTAGTACACGAGTTCTCGCATGCTCACTCCTATCCACTTCAGGTGTAGTGGATAGGAATGTACAACAGATGTAGTGGTTCCCGCTATGGTCTTGTCCATGGCCCGAAACGACGAACGACGCCGAGCCCTCGCCGATGCGGGACTGACGGTGCTCGCGACAGCGGGTGCACGCGGACTCACCCACCGCGCAGTGGATCGGGAGGCGGGCGTTCCCCAGGGGACGACGACGAACTACTTCCGCAACCGCGCAGCGTTGCTCCAGGGGCTCGTCGAGCGCATCGGGGAGCGACTGGCGCCCAGCGACGAGTTCATCGCCGCACGGGCCGGCCAGCCACCCAGTCGGGCGCTGTTCGCACAGTATCTGCGCAACATCGTCGAACGGCTCCTCGCCAACCGGGAGGTGACGATCGCCCTCATCGAGTTACGACTCGAGGGCATCCGCCGCCCCGAGGTGGCCGAGATCATCGGGGAGTGGCGTCGGACAGGCTTCGCCGGCGACGTGGCGTTCAACGAGCAGGCGGGCCTGCCCGGGTCCGCGCACGAGATCGCGCTCTTCCACTACGCCGTCGACGGGCTGGTCCTCGACCGGCTCACCGGGCCACTGATGCCCGACGAGTCGCTCGCCGACATCGTCGACGCGCTGGTCGACGGGTTGCTTCCGGCCTAGCGGCCGCTACGCGGATTCTTCCGCGGCCTTCTTCACGCGATGCAGGACCTCGCGGGCCAGCTTCTCCGACGACGCCGGGTTCTGTCCGGTCAGCAGGTTGCCGTCGGCCTGGGTGTGGACCGTCCACGGCAGGCCGAGCGTGACCTTGAAACCCTCTTGCGTGAGCCGGTTCTCGAGGAGCCAGGGCGCCTTGTCGGCGAGTCCGGCTTGCTGCTCCTCGGCATTGCCGAAGCAGGTCACCGTACGACCGGAGAAGGCATTGACCCCGTCCTCGCCCTTGGCGGCCAACAGGATCGCGGGTCCGTGACACACGATGCCGATGGTCTTCTTGGCCCGGTCGGCCGCGATGAGAAGCGCTCCGGCGTCGGTGTCCACCGCGAGGTCCTCCATCGGCCCGTGGCCGCCGGGTACGAACACCGCGTCGTAGTTGGCGACGTCCACGTCGGACAGGGGGATCGGATTCTGGATTTCGGGGGCGGAGTCGATCACTTTCCGGAGCTCGTCGGCGCGCTCGACGGATCCGGCGGCGTCCGGGCTGAGGCTGCCCTCGTCGACCGGGGGACGCACGCCGCCCGGCGTCGCGACGGTCACCGCGAATCCGGCCTCCCGGAACACCTCGAGTGGCGCGACCGCCTCCTCGGCCCAGAAGCCGGTCTTGTGACTTGATCCGTCGTTCAGCGTCCACGCGTCGGCGCCGGTCATGACGAAGAGGATGTTGTGCGTCATCTTGCGCTCCTTCAATTGTGGGTTGACCTGTGGCGGGTCAGTTGAGCCCGGTGAGTTCCGCCGACCTCTCCCACAGGCCGTCGATGATCTTCTGGTCGTGTGCCTGTCGGTTCTCGAGCCCGTTCGGCTTGTGCCGGCTGAAGTACACGCCGTTGACCGACGGATCCGCTCCCCGTTCGGCGAGGGCGATCAGCGGTGCGGCGCCCTGCTCGGGCGTGATGGTCACCAGGCGGGTGACCGGAGAGCGATAGGCGAGTCCGACGAACCGCGAGTCTCGTCCGAAGCTCGTCGCGGCCGGACCGGGATGCACTGCGGCCGAATAGATCTTGTCATCGGTCCACCGCTGTGAGATGCCGCGCGTGAACAGGATGTTCATCAGCTTCGCCGTGCCGTAGGGGCGCAGTGCCAGCGCTCGACGCTTCTCGAAGTCGAGATCGTCGAAGTCGACGTTGCCGGCCAGATTGCCGACGCTCGCCGTGTTCAGGACCAGCGACGAACCCGCCGCGGCCAGCCGGTCGCGCAGCAGGTGGGTCAGCAAGAACGGGGCGAGGTGATTGATCTGGAAGTTGGGCTCGTGGCCGTCGGCGGTGCGGTCCCGGTGGTCGAAGGTGCCGCCGGCGTTGTTCATCAGGACGTCGATGGACTCGACGCCGCCGGAGATCTGCGCGGCCAGATCCCGCACCTGGGCGAGGTCGGCGAAGTCGGCCGTGAACGAGGTCGCCCCGGTCTCGGCCGCGATGGGCGCCAGCTTCTGCGGGTTCCGGCCGACGAGGATCAGGTTCGTCGACGGCCCGGCCAGCGCGCGGGCCGCGATGGCTCCGATGCCGTCACTGGCACCGGTGAGGACGATGGTCCGTTTCTCACTGGCCATCTGCCGTGCCTTCCGATCCGCCGACGGCGTGATCCTTCGGGGCGTCGGTGTCCGGCGGGGCTGCGTCGTAGGCGGCCTTCTCCTCCTCGATGCGCTCGGTCTCACCGATGGGGGTGTCGCCGGAGGTGGGAAGCACCGAGTCCGGGCCACCCCGCTCGGCGGGCTGCTCGGGCATGTCGGGGTCGGACTTCAGCTCGTCTTCGGTGGTCGTCCAGTCGCGCTGCTCGTTGTCGGCCATCCCTCCACCATGCCTGAGGATCGGCAAAACGTCACCGGTCGTCGTGGTGATCGTCGGCCGGCCCCCCGCCGGACGGGCGGTCGGCGGATGGGGTGTCGACCATGGGGGCCTCGACGTCGACGTCGTCACACGGGTCCGCGTGGAACCGGCCGAACGGATCATCGTATGTGCTCCAGAACTCTTGTCCGGCAGCGAGTTCCACATCGTTCACGCAGGCGGCTCGCAGCGCCTGTTCGATCTCGTCGGGGTCGCCGCGGTGGACGAGGACGACCAGCGAGGAGTGGCGATCCCCGAACGTGTCGTCCCACCGCAATGCCCCGAGTGCTCGCCGTTCGGGTGTGACCCGGGCGAGCTCGTCGTCGTCCATTGCGGCCAGCCACCGGCCACCCGGCGCGACGCGCAGACCGCCGCCGGCGGACTCCAGCCACAGGGCCTCGTCGGGTTGGGTCGCGAGCCACAAGCGTCCACGAGCACAGACCACGCCGTCCAGCAGCGAGTCGATCGCGTCATGGAGGCGACCCGGGTGCAGGGGTCGATCTGTGGAGAACTCCATCCAGGTGACACCGCAGTCGGGGTCGAGGGAGGGCTGGTCGAGGAACAGCGGGTCGTGCGGCCCGTCGATGCGCCCCCGCCGCGACGAAGGCGGGATCGCGGCGACCAACTGCTGGACGAGCAGGGGAGTGAGCGGCCGTTCCGGCAGTTCGAACATCATGGGCGCCCTCGGTGCCAACCGTTCGAGGACGGCCATGAGGCGAGCGGACTCCCAACTGTCCCGGGCGGGAGAATTGTTGCCGAGGACGACGAGCGCATCGGCGAAGGCGACCTGACCGACCGCGACCTGTGCGAGGGTTCGCTCGTCGTCGGGCGGTACGGGAAGGACCTCGCACAACCCGAGATCGCTCGTCGCGTGATGCAGCCAGACGTGCTCTGCGACAGCGGTAATCGTCGACTCCACCCGAACATCCAGTGCGGCCGGTGCCGCGGGGATGGCGGGCACGTCGTCGACGACGACATGCTCGATCGACCACGCGATGCGTTCCGGTTCCAGGATCGGATCGAGGGTGAGCACGACGCGTCGCACCGACGACCGCCGGTGAAGGCGTCGGAGCAGGGGCAGCAGATCCTCCCTCAGCGTGCACGAGACACAACCGTGGGCGAGCTCGATCACCGTGACCCCTTCGCGGCGTCGGCCGTCGGATTCCCGCCAGGCCAGGGTCCGGACCACGCGCCCGTCGGCCACGCCACTCAGATCGTGGTGGACCTGCACCGTTCCGGGATCGGACGTCAGCGCGTCGCCGATCCGGCGAGATGTGGGTCGGTCCAGGCCGGTCACCAGGATGACCGGCGTTCGGTTGTCGGCAGGGAGGAATCGCATCTGCCCTTCTGCGGGGCTCAGGTCGTCCACGTCCACACTCCAGACTATTGAGAATCATTTCCATTTAGGCTGAATCGACGGTACCGTGGCGGCGACTCTAATGCCAATCATTGTCAATAAGGAGGACGCCATGTCACGTCGGTGCCAGGTCACCGGGCGCGAACCGGGCTTCGGCAAGCAGGTTTCGCATTCCCATCGGCGCACATCTCGTCGCTGGGACCCGAACATCCAACGGAAGCGCTACTTCGTACCCAGCGAGGGGCGGTACATCACCCTGCGGGTCAGCGCCAAGGGAATCTCGACCATCGACCGCCACGGGATCGAATCGGTGCTACGCACGATGCGGGCGCGAGGGGAGAAGATCTGATGGCGCGCAACGAGATCCGCCCCATCGTCAAGCTCCGATCCACAGCAGGCACCGGCTACACCTATGTCACCCGGAAGAACCGCCGCAACGATCCTGACCGCATGGTGCTCCGAAAATACGATCCCATCGCCCGGGCCCACGTCGACTTCAAGGAGGACCGCTGATGGCGAAGAAGTCCAAGATCGTCCGCAATGAACAGCGTCGAGACGTGGTGGCCCGGTACGCCGACCTCCGCGCGGAACTCAAGCGGACCATCGTCGCCCCCGGTTCCACCGGCGCCGAGCGGGCAGAGGCCCAGCGTCGCCTGCACGCCCTGCCACGAGACGCCAGTCCGACGCGCCTGCGCAACCGGGACGCCATCGACGGCCGGCCCCGCGGCTACATCGGCAAGGCCGGGTTGTCACGGGTCCGGTTCCGCGAACTGGCCCATCGAGGCGAACTGCCCGGAATCCACAAGTCGAGCTGGTGAACGGCCGGCACAGGAGGCACTCATGAAACGCAGACCACGCCGTGACGACGACCGTCCGGCCCGTAAGAAGAACCAACTGTCCGCGCTCGGCGTCCGGGCCGACGGTCGGAACCCGGTCGACTACAAAGACGTGCAACTCCTCCGTCAGTTCCTCAGTGACAAGGGACGGATTCGGAGTCGACGGCTCACCGGCCTGACACCACAGCAACAGCGTCAGGTCGCCACCGCGATCCGCAACGCCCGGGAGATGGCCTTACTGCCCTACAACTCTCGCTGAGGTGCCCGCAACACACCGCCGCCCCCGGTTCGAAATCGAACCGGGGGCGGCGACTTGTGTTGATTAGGAACTCACGGCGTGCGAGTCCTTCTTGCCCCAGGCCGGGGAGTTCTCGATCGCGCCGATGATCCGCGGGCGCAGCTCCTCGGCGCGGATGACCGCGTCGACCGAACCGACCTCGACGGCGCGCTGGATGCTGTGCACCTTGTCGAACTCGGCAGCGATCTCGCTGATCTTCTCCGCGCGGACGGATTGCCGGATGTCGGCGAGCTCGGCGTTGAGGCTCGAGCGATCGGTACCGGAGGACTCGGCGATGTTCGTCTCCAGCTCGCGGACACGAGGATCGGCCGCGACACGCTTGGCGACCTCGCCGGCGAACACCACCGCGGCGGCGGGTGCGCCACCGAGCACGGAGGCGAACGAACCGTCGATGGCCAGCACGGTCATGTTCGGGTTCAGCGCCTTCGAGAACACCACGAACGCACCGCCGTGGTAGCGCGAGATCACGCAGAACACGATCGGACCGCGGAAGTTGACGATCGCGCGACCGATCTCGGCGCCGTATTCGAGCTGCAGCTTGCGCATCGACTCCGGCGAACCGTCGAAGCCCGACAGGTTCGCGAGCACGACGAGCGGACGGTTGCCGCTGGCCACGTTGATCGCCCGGGCGGCCTTCTTCGACGACTGCGGGAACAGGGTGCCCGCGGTGTAGGTGTCGGGACCGTCGGTGGGCTTGTAGCCACGACGCGCGACCTCACGCGACTCGATGCCCAGCATGCACACCGGGATTCCGCCCAGATGGACATCGCACACGACGGCCGTCTCCGCGTCGGCCATGCCCGCCCAGCGTTCCAGGACGACGTGGTCCTGGTCGGCGACGGCGCGCATGACGGTGCGGATGTCGAAGGGCTTCTTGCGATCCGGGTTGTGCTCGCGCGAGAAGATCTGGCCCACCGTGGTGAAGTCGCTGCCCGCGAGGACGTGCGGGTAGTCCGAGACGTCGCGGTCTGACGGATCGACCGTCTCCGCGCGGCGGGGGGTGCCCTCGCCCGGGAGCACGTAGGTGTGCTCGTAGTGGGACATCAGGACGTCGCGAGCTGCACCGAGATTCGGTGCCCAGTACTGGGCCTGGCCGTTCGGGCCCATCACGCGGTCGAAACCGCCGATGCCGAAGTTGTCCTCGGCCGAGACGCCGCCGGAGAAGTCCAGCGACTGCTTGCCGGTGAGAACCATCGCCGAATCCGGGGTCATCACCAGGATGCCCTTGGTGTGCATGAGCATCGTCGCCTCGGCGTTCCAGTACGGCTGCGCACCGACGTTGATACCCGCCACGACGATGTTGATCTCGCCGCCGTCCTGGGTGTACTCGACGACCCGCTTCAGCGCACGTGCGACCCAGTCCATGTTCTCGGTACCGGAGTCCATCGAGATCCGGGCACCCGAGGACAGTGCGTACCACTCGAGGGGGACCTGCATCTGCTCGGCGAGGTCGAGTGCGGCGATGACGCGGCTGCACTCCGGTTCCGACAGTGCGCCAAGCGATTTGGTCGGATCGCCGAGCAGGACCACGCGGGTGACGCCCTCGGGGAACTTCTCGGTCGGGGTGGTCACGACACCGGCGACCATCGCCGCGGTGTTACGACCCTTGGGCCGGTCGACCGGGACCAGGCGATGCTCGGCGTCGAGGTCGTATTCGGTGAAATCACCGAGGATCTCGGCCAGCTCGTACGGGTAGACGGTGTTGCGGGCCGCGGCGCGCTTGACCTTCTGGCGGTACTCGTCGACGGGCTCGATCGGCGCGTCGGACGGCTCGCCGACCTTGACGTCGAAATCGCCGGTCGCGTTGAGCGAGAAGCGAACCGAGACCTTGGAGAGTTCCCCGGTCTCGGGGTTGCGCCGACGCGCGATGACCTGGACCTCTTCGAGGCCTATTCCCCGTGTGACACCGCGGATGTGACCCGAGATCATGTCGAGGATCGACGCGTCGTCGTCGATCGGCGGCCAGACGTAGAGGACGATCCGGTTGGTGCTCGACGGCCGGGCCGCCCCGCGCTGGGCGCGGCGGATCGAGTCGGCACACGAGGCGAGCGTCGCCTCCGCGGTGGGCAGGGTCAGCAGACGGCCACCCGGCTCGCGGACCGCGGTGAGGTCGCGGACCTGGGCGAAGGCGATGAGTCGCTCGTCGGAGGGGTTCTCCCTTGCGACACAACGGAAGAGGTACACCTCTTCGTCGTCGGCGGAGGGCAAACGGGTGAGGTCGAACTTCCGCAGCCGCTCCATCCGCATCCGCTGTGCGATGTGCGGGTGCAGCCCGCGGATGAGGCGTTCCTCCGCCATGCCGGTCGCGGACTGACGGAACGTGACGTGATGATGCATCCGCGCGTCGCCGCGGCCGGCCACCGTGATGGTGACTCGGTGGACCTGCGGTGGGAGTGCGGCGTTGGAGACGATCTCGTGCAGGGTCTCGGCGAGGGCGTCGAAGCCGCTGGGCTGCTGCTCCCAGCTGAGGTAGATGTCGGCGTCGACCGCGGCGGCACCGCGGGCGAGTTCGCCGAGACCGTTGAGCGCGGCGGGCAGGCCCGTGAAACCGACAGCCGCGGACATCAGGCTGCCGCTGTCACGATCGGCGACGACGAAGGTCGTGCCGCCGGCCTCGTGGTTGCGGATGTCCGAGAGACCCTTGTTGCCGTAGTAGCGGCGGGTCAGGACCTCGAGCATCACCTGGTTGTCGGTGGTGCCGCGCTCGATGCGCTGGCCGAGGAGACGGACGAGCGGCTCGGTGCTGCGCACCATGTTGTCGACGCGCTCGTCGCGGTCCGCGGCGTTCGGGTTCTCGTCGAGGTACCGCAGCTGCTTGCGCACGTTGCTGTAGACGCGGGCACGGTCGCGGAGCAGCAGCGGCTGGCCGTACCAGGCGTAGACGACGCCGCGGGCGAGGTCGGCGATGGCCGGGTAGCGCATCTGGGTCGCGGCGATCAGGCGGTCGAGGGCAGGGCCGACGTCGTCGCGCAGCTCGTCACGCGGCGTCGGTTCCTGCAGCCACTCACGCAGCAGGGTGGTGATGACGGTGACCGAGCCGGCCGGGTTCTGCAGGGCCAGGAAGATGCGGAAGACCGCGGCCTCGAGTTCCGGGGTCCGGTCGAGTTCGGTGACGCCGTAGTGCCGCAGCGCCCGGCCGAGCTGGTCGTGGAAGGCGGCGGGCAGACCGTCGCGCTCCACGTCGAGGCTCTGCAGGTAGGTGTGGAAGTTCTCGCGGGCACTGTGAACGTGCTCGACACCGACCTCGTCGCTCGACGGTCGGTTCTGGCTCAGCTCGGCGAGGTCGGCGAACACGGTGATGAGTTCGAGCTCGTCGGCGAGGGGCCGGCGACCGCTGGCCATGACCGCGCGGCGCACGGCGAGGTAGTCGTCGAGCAGACGGGTGGCCTCGTCGGCGTCGACGTCGAAGCCGAGGAGCTGGGCGCGCAGGTCCTCCTGCGTGCGGGTGGTGCGCTCGTGCGCCTCGACCTCGGGCTCGGCGGGCAGGTCGAGATCGACGCCGGCGACCTCCTCCGGGGCCTCGTCGCCGTCGTCGTCCGCCAGCGGCTCGAGACGCAGCAGTGTCGCGCCGGTCTCAACCTGCGTGCCGACCGACACCAGGCTCTCCTTGAGCCGCGAGCGGACCGGTGCACGCAGCACGGTCTCCATCTTCATCGACTCGAGGACCAGCACGGGTGCGCCCGCCTCGACCTCGTCGCCGACCTGCAGCGGGGTGGCGACGACGAGTGCGGGTGCCGGGGAGCGGACGACGCCGCCCTCGTCCCGGCTGACGCGGTGGGTGATGCCGTCGACGTCGACGAGGTGGACGGGTCCGTGGGTGTCGGTGACGAGACGGAACCGCTCACGGTTGACCACGAGCTGGGCGGCGTGGTCGTCGAAGCGTTCGAGTTCGACGTCGGCGGTGTGGGTCTCGACACCGGCTTCGATGCTCACGCGGAAACGGTGTGCGCCGATGCGGGCCACGCGGACGCGGTAGTTGGCGCCGCGCAGCTTGAGATCGAGGGGACGGCCGCTCTCGTGCTGGACCTGCGGACGGCCGCCCGAGGCGGTCGACATCAGGCGCTGCTGCTCGACCTTCTCCTCTTCCTCGTAGGCGTCGATCGCCGCCGCGGTGAGCGCGATCGCCGAATGCTGATTGGCGACCAGGCCGCCCTCGGCGCGGACCCGGTCGATCCAGCCGGTGTCGGCGCTGCCGTCGATGACCTCCGGCTGGTCGAGCAGCTCGAGCACGAAGGACTTGTTGGTCGAGCCGCCGGCGATGATCACCCGCGTCTCGCGTACCGCGCGGCGCAGGCGGCCGAGCGCCTCGTCGCGATCGCGACCGTAGGCGATGATCTTGGCGATCATCGAGTCGAAGTCGGCGGGGATGGTGTCGCCCTCGCTGACGCCGGTGTCGACGCGGATTCCCGGGCCGGCCGGCAGTTCGAGGAGGTTGATGCGTCCCGGCGCCGGAGCGAAGTCGCGGTCGGGATCCTCGGCGTTCAGGCGGGCCTCGATGGCATGGCCGCGTTCGGTCGGCGGCTCGCCCTCGAGCTTGCCGCCCGCCGCGACGTGCAGCTGGGCGCGCACGAGGTCGAAGCCGTTGGTGATCTCGGTGATCGGATGCTCGACCTGGAGGCGGGTGTTGACCTCGAGGAACGCGAACAGCTTCTCGCCCGGGTGGTACAGGAACTCGACCGTGGCGGCACCGCGGTAACCGACGGCGACGGCGAGGCGCTCGGCGGAGGCCTTCAGCTCGGCGACCTGCTCCTCGGCGAGGACCGGCGACGCCGACTCCTCGACGACCTTCTGGTTACGACGCTGCACGGAGCAGTCACGGACGCCGAGCGCCCATGCGGTGCCCTGACCGTCGGCGATGACCTGCACCTCGACGTGGCGCGCACCGGTGACCAGGCGCTCCAGGAAGACGACGCCGCTGCCGAACGCACGGGCGGCCTCGTCGCGGGTGCGCTCGTAGGCCTCGCGCAGTTCCTCGTCGTTGTTGACCACGCGGATACCGCGTCCGCCACCGCCTGCGGTGGCCTTCAGCATCAGCGGGTAGCTGATGTCGGCGGCCGCGGTGAGCGCGTCGTCGATGGTGTCGACGGCGCCGCGGCTCCACGGCGCGACCGGCACGCCGACCTCCTCGGCGATCAGCTTGGCGCCGATCTTGTCGCCGAGCTTGCGCATCGCGTCCGGCGACGGGCCGACGAAGGTGATACCGATCCGCTCACAGAGTTCGGCGAAGACCGGGTCCTCGGCGACGAAGCCCCAGCCGACCCACGCCGCGTCGGCGCCGGTCTCGAGGAGGGCGCGCTCGAGCACCTTCATGTTGAGGTACGGGCGCGACGCTGCGGGACCGAGGTCGTAGGCGATGTCGGCCTCACGCACGAACGTGGCGGAGGCATCGACATCGGTGTGCAGCGCGATGACCTCGATCGCCTGCCCCGTTTCGGCGGACAGGCCACGGACGGCATGGATGAGGCGCATTGCGGCCTCGCCACGGTTGACGATGGCGATTCGGGAGAACATCACCGACTCCTTCGGTTCGTCGTGCCGAGGGTGTTTTCGGCACACGCGAGGTGGTTCATCAGATCGATAGTTGCGGACCGAAGCCATTACGCGCGAGTACGTTCACGCGCGTCGGCATCGGGTCGTCGCGACCCGGCGGCTCACCTGGACCGGGAACGCGCTGGGTGGAGACCCTTTTCGGCTATCAGATCTTCCTACCGAAAGAAATCGCGATTCGGTACCGATCGGCGATCTCCGCACGCTGAATTCGTGCCGAAAGGGCTGTGACCTGGGTCATAACGGACGGCGGCACCGTTCCGGATGGCCATCAGGCGGCGAAGAGGATCCAGCTGTAGATCACCAGGCCGAACACCAGGACGCCCAGGTAGGCCCAGCCCAGCCAGATCGCGACGTTGGCGAACGGCAGTCCGGACTCCCCCCGGGTGCGTCGAATCTGTGCACGTGCGCGGTAGCCGAGCACGAGACCGATCGGGAACGTGATGCCGAGCCCGGAGAGGATCAGGGCCCACACGGCCAAGCGATTGAGGCGTGGGCCGGACTGGGGAGCCACGTTGTCCTCCGGATCGTCCTCGAATGCTGGGTTGGTGTTTGCAGAGTAGGCCTGGGACACCGGTGTGACCGCCGTGCGGTCGTCGACGCCGGGCGTGTCGTCGGCGTTCTGCTGGGCAGGGGCTGCCGGAGCGGCCGGCGGCTTGACGAACATGGTGGCGTCGGCCGCGTCGGAGCGCCGGGTCTCGTCGTCGAGCGCGTCGGGACGCGACCGTGGAGGTTCCGGACGGGAGGGGGCCGGTCCCGGACGGGCGCCGAGGGCGTCCGGCCGCGCTGCGCCGGTCCGTTGCGTCGGACTGCTCTGCGGCGGATTCCCTTGTGGCGCAACGGGGTTCGTGCCGGGAGGCGGGCGGTGTCCGGCCGGGGGACGCCCGGCGGGGTTCAGCGGTCCGGGGTTGCCCGGGGGAGTGCCGGGAACCGGTCGCGGACGCGGGCCGGTCGTGTAGGCGCCGGCCGGACGCGGGGGAGCACCCGGGTCGCCGGTGGGGCCGGGACCGTTCGGGCGCGGAGGTTGCGGACGGGGGCCGCCGGGCTGACCGGGGCCGCCGGGACCGGGAGGACGGGGACCGCCGGGCGGGGGACCGGGCCGCTGAGACGATCCCGGACCGCCGGGACCCGCCGGACCACCGGGCGCGGGCGGCAGGGGCCCGCGAGGGCCGGGACGTCCCGAATCGGGCAGGTCGCGTCCGCGGGGCGGCGAAGGTGCGCTGATCGGCGCGCTCGGCACCCGCTCCCAGGGCGCGGTGCCGTGGGATCCGCCGGTGGGAGCCGTGCTCGACGAACCGGGGCCGGTCGGGCCGGGCCGGGTGGTCTCGGTGTCGCGGGGCTTCGCGTCGTCGGACATCGACCACAGCTCGCGTGCCCGCTCGGACGCGCCACCGGGGGAGGTGGGCGTGTTCGGAGGGCGCTCGTCGTCTGAGGTCACGTGTTCAAATTACCTGTGGATGCCGCCGACGCCCGGATCGACCGTCGGCGGTGTCGTCACGAGGCCTGTGATTCCGTGCTCTTCGCGAGGGCCTCACGGACCTCTTCGACGCGGGGAACGGTCGGCGAGACCGGCGGCGGATCCTGACGCGTACGACGCAGGACGACGACGCCGACACCGGCGGTGAGCACCGCTGCGAGCACGGTCAGCGCGGCGACGAGGTAGTTCTTCGGCATGCCGACCAGAGTGCCAGCCCGGCCCCCGCCCATGCCACCTCCGGCGATGTGACACTGCGCGCGCAGGCGGGGTCGAGAGCCACGTCTCGACCACCGAAAACCGCACAAGTGGTTGGATGGAGGGGTGACCACTCAGAAAACCTCCGCAGTCATCCACACCAACCGCGGCGCCATCAAGGTCGACCTGTTCCCGAACCACGCGCCCAAGACCGTCGAGAACTTCGTCGGCCTGGCCGACGGGAGCAAGGAATACAGCAAGCCGAACGCATCCGGCGGCAACTCCGGCCCGTTCTACGACGGCTCGGTCTTCCACCGTGTGATCGCCGGCTTCATGATCCAGGGCGGCGACCCGACCGGCACCGGCATGGGCGGCCCCGGCTACCAGTTCGGCGACGAGTTCCACCCCGAGCTGCAGTTCGACCGTCCGTACCTGCTCGCCATGGCGAACGCCGGCCCGGGCACCAACGGCTCGCAGTTCTTCATCACCGTCGGCCCGACCCCGCACCTCAACCGTCGTCACAGCATCTTCGGTGAGGTCACCGACCCCGAGTCGCAGCAGGTCGTCGACGCCATCGCGACCACGTCGACCGATCGTCAGGATCGCCCGCTCGACGCCGTCGTCATCGAGAAGATCGAGGTCAACTGACCTCTCCGGAACACACCGCCCCGCAACGGGCGGTGTGTTACCGGCATCCCGACCGCCCCACCGGCCTGTCCTGCAGCCGGTGCGGGCGGCCGGCGTGTCCGGACTGCCTTCGACCGGCGTCGGTCGGCCAGCATTGTCTCGACTGTCTTCGAGGTGATGGGGTCCAACGGACGCCGGCTTTCGGTGACCGCGGGGTGCGGCGCATGGCGACCACCCGCCTGTCCGCGGGCAAGCCGTACGTCACCTACACCCTGATCGGGATCAACATCCTGATCTTCCTGCTGTGTGCCGTCCAGGCCGGCAGCTTCGGCGACCCCGGGGCGGCCACCGTCTTCAGCTCTGGGGATCTCCTCAAGAGCGACGTCGCCGCCGGTGAGTACTGGCGCCTGCTGACGTCCGGCTTCCTGCATTTCAGCGTGATGCACGTGGCCGTCAACATGCTCTCGCTCTACATCCTGGGCCGCGACCTCGAGCTCGCGCTGGGAATGTCCCGCTACCTCGCGGTCTATCTGATCGCTCTGTTGGGCGGCAGTGCCGCCGTCATGCTCTTCGAGAACGACCGCGCCCTCACCGCAGGCGCCTCGGGCGCCATCTACGGCCTGATGGGCGCGATGCTGGTGATCATCCTCAAGGCCCGCGTCTCACCGGTGCCCGTCCTGCTGATCATCGGCTTCAACGTGGTGTTGTCGTTCTCGCTGCCCGGGATCTCCGTCCTCGGGCATCTCGGTGGTCTCGCCTTCGGCGCTGCGGCCACCGCCGCCATCGTCTATCTACCGGGACTGGTCCTGCCGGAGGGGCGTCGAACCCCGGAGGCGGCCGGCCGGGTCGGCTGGATCGCGCTGGGCGTGCTGTTCGTCGTCGCGCTCGGCCTGGGGATCGCCGGCGGGCTCACCTACGACGGACTCACCTACATCCGCTGACGGGCCCGGGCCTCGGGAGCCGGGTCGGTCAACGGTCGTCGTCGACGTGGAATCCCGCTGCGCGGAGTGCGTCGACCACCGACAACAGGTCGGTACCGAGATCCCAACGACTGAAGACGAGTAGTCGGGTGTCGTCGCGAGGTCCGTCGGATCCGTCCGGACGACCGGTTTCGGCGTCGTCGTCGAGGACGTCGATCTCGAGCTGTCCCACCCGGCGGCCGACGCGCCGCATCGACAGCAACCGGATGCGTTCGACGCGGTCGGGCGTGTAGCTGCGTCGTCCGGTCAGACCGCGCACGGTCAGCGTCGCCGGGTGCCCGACCGAGAGTTCGAGCCGTGGCCGGACCAGCAACGTGTAGACGCCCAACGCGAACAGCAGCACGCCGGCGATCCCCATGAGGACCGAGCCCGCGGGATCGTTCGACACCACGATCGCGCCGACGAGCAGGATCACGCCGCCGATACAGCCCGCGACACCCGCTCCGACCGGCGTCGACCAAGCGTGTGTGGATGAGTCAGCAGAGTTATCCACAGGAGTTACTCACAGTGGGGACTACTTACACACATGTTATTTCCACAGTGTGGATAACTTACACACATGTGTTTTCGCAGGTCAGACCGTGACACGCGGGGAAGAATCGTGGATCGGATCAGCGCCACCGCATGGTCATCAACAGGCCGGCCACCATGAGGGAGAACCCGATGAGGAAGTTCCAGGAGTTGAGCTCGGCCATCCAGTGCAGGACCTGACCCTCCGCGCCGTACGCGGTGGGGGTGGCGGCGAGGTAGTAGACGACGAGCCAGGCGAGCCCGAGGAGCATCAGGCCGAGCATCACGCTCACGTAAATGGTGCTGGAAGCTCCGGCCTTGACCTTGACCGGAGTCCTGCTCGCGGTGTTGATCGTGTAGTCGGTCTTCTTCCGGACTTTTGACTTCGGCATGACATCCTCTGTTGTGCTGTACCGCAGCAGCGGTCGTACGCGTGCCCGGGACTCCCGAACGTCGTGGAGACCGATCGGTCCGGGGTCGGAAACACTCGACTTCTACGGTATCTCACCAGGTCGCCGACCGAGGTACCCGCTTTCGGCGGTAGCCTTTCCTGCGTGAGTCGCATCCTGGTCATCGACAACTACGACAGCTTCGTCTACAACCTGGTCCAGTACCTGGGCCAGCTCGGTGTCGAGGCCGTCGTGTGGCGCAACGACGACCCGCGGCTGACCCCGTGGGACACCGAACATCTGCGTGAGGCGGTCTCCGGATTCGACGGGGTGCTGCTCAGCCCCGGACCCGGCACCCCGCAGCGCGCCGGCGCGACGATGCCGATGGTCGAGGTGGCCGCCGCCGAGGAGCTCCCGCTGCTGGGTGTCTGCCTGGGTCATCAGGCGATCGGCGCCGCGTTCGGCGGAACCGTCGACCGCGCACCGGAACTCCTGCACGGCAAGACCTCGCTGGTCTTCCACGACGACAAGGGCGTCCTCGCGGGCCTGCCGGATCCGTTCACCGCGACCCGCTACCACTCGCTCACGGTGCTGCCCGAGACCATCCCCGACGAACTCGTCGTCACCGGACGCACCGAGTCGGGCATCGTCATGGCGATGGCCCACCGCGAGCTGCCGATCCACGGCGTCCAGTTCCACCCGGAGAGCGTCCTGACCCAGGGCGGGCACAGGATGCTCGCCAACTGGCTCAAGACCTGCGGCATCGAGATCGACGAGACGCGCGTCGCGGCGCTCGAGGCGGAGATGGCCAGCGCGGTCGGCTGACGCGACCTTCGCTGCTTGAGGTGCGAGGCGCGCGACGCAACCCTCGCTGTCTGAGGTGCAA
>NZ_JSYC01000123.1:0-8979 GCF_054823965.1 Gordonia sp. GN26
ACCCCGACCAAGTGGACGATCCAGTTCGGCGTCCTCGCCGGTCTCGCGGCGGCGATCTCCGCGGCCGCCACCCTCGCCGTCGCCCAGTCGGCGGCACGGTCCGCCCGCAACCTCACCGTCTTCGTGTCGGGTCTGTTGTTCGCGATGGCCGCGGCGATGGCCGGTTACAATTCGTGGCCGTTCGCCTACGAGTACGGCATCTCCTGGTTCGACCGCTCGCCCGTCATCGCCGGTTACGGGGCGTCGACGCTGTTCCTGATCCTCGCCGTCCTGGCCGCCGCCCTCGCGGTGTGGCAGCACCTGCGACTCGACTACGTCACCAATCGCGGTCTCGCACACAGCGACACCGGTCCCGGTGAGACCCGCGCGGACCGTCGTCGCCTGTTCCTCGCGTCCTCGCCGATCGCGGTGATCGCCGGGCTCCTCGTCGTCGTCGAGATGCTGCTGTTCGTCAAGGCCGCCGTCACCCGGTATCCGGCGCCGACGGTCCTCACCGAGAACCTGAACACCCTGCGCGGCAACCCCTGTGGACTCGCCGACGAGGTGCTCGTCGAGGTCGACCCGAACGCGGGCATGCTCACCCCCGCCGGCGGTGCATCGGCGACCGAGGCACTGCGCGGCGAGAACCCGGTCGGCTTCTCCCCCAACGGCATTCCCGGCGACCTACAGCCCGAACCGGGAAGCCAGCGACCGGGCCAGATGAACGTGTCGGCGAGCATGGCGCGCCCGTTCGCCATCACCGGCGGACTCGGCTCCGGGACCACCGGGGGCCGAGGCCCCGAAACCGTCAACGGGTCGAACGCCAAGCTCCCCTTCGGACTCGACCCCGCCACGACGCCCGTACTCGGCAGCTACGGGTACAACGGCGAGGCCCGCCTGACGACGGGCTGGTACGACCTGCCCGCCGACCGTGCCGCGTCCCCGCTGCTCGTGTTCAGCACCGCCGGCGCCGTCTCGACCATCGACACCTTCGGGGTGCGCAACTTCGGGCAGAAGATGGTCGTGCAGTTCGGCCGGCCCGGACCAGACGGCGAGTTCGAGCAGATCGGCCCGGACATCCTGCCCATCGACCCCGGACCGGTGATCCTCAACCGTCCGTGGCGCAACATGCGGGTCCCGATGGCGGACGCGCCGCCGGCGGCGACCGTGATGCGACTGTCGTTGCAGGACAACAACCTCGGCGACAAGCAGTTCATCGGGATCACACCACCGCGCGCGCCGCAGCTGCAGACCCTGCAAGAGGTCGTCGGGACGACCGCGCCGGCCCTGATCGACTTCGGTGTGGCCTCGCACTTCCCGTGCCAGCAGCCGATGGGTGTCTCGAACGGCGTCGCCCAGGTGCCGCAGTGGCGGATCCTGGGTGACTACCCGCTGACCAACTCGCAGTCCAAGACCTGGCAGGCCGGGGTCGACGGCGGCCTGCTGGGCATCTCGGAGGCGACGACCTCGGCCCAGGCCGTGTCGACCTATCTCAAGGACGACTGGGTCCGCGAATGGGGTGCCCTGGAGAAGCTGACACCGCTGGTACCCGACGCACGGAACGCACAGATCGATACCGCACAGACGACGCAATGGGGCTGGTCACGCGCCGGCTCGATCAGGGTGGAGCCCGAATCCGATGAGTGAACCCAACCCCACGAGCCCGACTCCGAAGGTCGATGAGCGCCCCGGGCGCGATCACCGCACCGCGAAGATCGTCGCGGTCGTCACGGGTCTGCTGGGCTTCCTGCTCGCGATCGTCACGCCGATCCTGCCGGTCAACCAGACCACCGCCGAACTCGAATGGCCGCAGGGCGATTCGGTCTCGGATGTGGCCGCACCGCTGGTGGCCTTCGTCCCGATCGACATGGACATGTCGGTGCCGTGTTCGCTGGCCGCCCGCCTGCCCGCGCAGGGCGGTGTCCTCCTCTCGACGACACCGGAGGGCGGCCAGGACGACTCTGCCCGCGGCCTCTTCGTCCGCGCCACTGCCGACACGCTGACGATGATCGACCGCAACGTGGTGCTGCTCAACACCGATCGTGCGGCCGCGCAGGCGAATCCGAACTGCCGGATCGTGATGCACGCCGACGGCGAGGGCGTCGACGGCCGTTTCGAGGGGCTGCCCGCGCCCGACGCCGCCGACGGTGGTCTGAACGAGTTCGCCATCCCCGATCACGAGATGCGGCCGCAGATCGTCGGCATCTACAGCGACCTGCCCGCGGACGTGTCCCGCGACGGGCTGTCGCTGCGCGCCACCATCGACACCCGCTACGTCACCTCGCCGACGCCGGTGAAGCTCGCGGCGATCGTGATCGGCATCGTGATGACGATCCTCTCGCTCATCGCTCTCGGTGTCCTCGACAGCCGGGACGGGCGCGCCCACAAGCGTTTCCTGCCGACCGGCTGGTGGACCATCCGCCCGCCCGACGTCGCGGTGTTCGCGATCCTGGCCTTCTGGTGGTTCGCCGGGGCCAACACCTCCGACGACGGCTACAACTTCACCGTCGGCCGCATCACCAGCGAGGCCGGCTACGCGGACAACTACTTCCGCTATTTCGGCGTCCCGCAGGACCCGTTCGGCTGGCATTTCCAGGTCATCTCGGCGATGTCGCACATCAGCGTGGCCGCGCCGTTCATGCGCCTGCCCGCCTTCCTCCTCGGACTTCTCGGCTGGTGGCTCATCAGCCGCGAGGTGATCCCCCGTCTGGGGCGCGCCGTCCGCAACAGCACGCCCGCGGTGTGGTCGGCGGCGTTCGTCTTCCTCGCGATCTGGTTGCCGTTCAACAACGGTCTGCGCCCGGAGCCGGCAGAAGCCGTGGGCGCGCTGCTCACGTGGTGCTGCGTGGAACGGGCGATCGCGACGCGGCGCCTGCTGCCGTACGCGATCGCGGTGGTGACCGCGGCGTTCACCCTCGCCCTCGCCCCCGGCGGCCTGATGGCGGTCGCCGCGCTGCTCGCGGGCATCCGGCCGATCGTGAAGACCGTCGTGTCCCGGCGGCGCCGCGACGGGCTGCTGCCGATGCTCGCGCCGATCCTGGCTGCGGGCACCGCGGTGCTCTATCAGATCTTCTTCGATCAGCCCCTGGCCCCGCTGATCGCGGGCAACAAGGTCGCTTCCGATGTGGGGCCGACCCTGGAGTGGTGGCAGGAACCGATCCGCTACTACTACCTGATCCTGCCTACCGCCGACGGCACCCTCGCGCGTCGTTTCGGCGTGCTGGCGATGATCCTCTGCCTGTTCGTCGTGCTGTTGCGCCTGCTGCGTCGCGAGCATCCGAACGGCGTTGCGCGGGCTCCGATCTGGCGACTGATCGCGGTCACGCTCGGCACCATGTTCTTCATCGCGTTCACCCCGACCAAGTGGACCCACCACTTCGGCGTCTACGCGGGCATCGCCGCCGGTATCGCCGCCGCGGCGGGCGCGATGATGGCACCCGCGGTGCTGCGGTCGCGTCGCAACCGCACCTTCTTCGCGGCCGCCGTGCTCGCGATCACCGGGATCTCCTTCGCCGGGACCAATGGCTGGTGGTTCGTCGGCAGCTACGGCGTGCCGTGGTGGGACCGCCCGCCGGCGATCGGCGGGATCAACGTCGCGTGGTTCATCCTCCTCGCGGCGGTGGTCACGGCCCTGGCCGGTCTGTGGTTCCACTTCCGCGACGACTTCGTCGACGAGCAGACGCGGACCCGCGGTGGTGACCGGTGGTACTCGAAGCTCAAGTTCTCACCGTTGCCGGTGATCTCGGGCCTGATGGTGCTGTTCATGGTCGCCTCGTTCCTGAAGGGCGCCTACGAGCAACGGGATTCGTGGTCCTGGATGAAGTCCAATGCCCGTGCCCTGACCGGTAATTCGTGCGGTCTGGCCAACGATGTCCTCGTCGAGGCCGATCCGACGGCGGGTCTGCTCCCGCCGGCGGCGGTGAACGGGCGGCCGGCACCCGGTGTTGTTCAGGCACTCTCGGGTTCGGAGTCGACCGGTTTCACGCCCAACGGGGTTCCCGACAAGCTGTCGGTGGATGCGACCGAGAGCAACGACTCGGCCACGACGAGCGCCCAGAACACCGCGCAGACCGGCGCCGGTGCGGACGAGTCCGCCGACTCGTCGTCGGCCCAGGGTGGCACCGAGGGCGGCCAGGGCGCACGCGGCATCAACGGGTCGACGGTCCGACTGCCGTTCGGCCTGAACCCTGCCGCCACACCGGTACTGGGCAGCTACGGCTCGCCGTCGGGCACCGCCTCACTCACCACGGACTGGTACCAGCTGCCGGAACGCTCCGACGACGCCCCGCTGCTCACCATGGCGGTCGCCGGATCGGTCGAGGCCGTCGACGGTATCGGTGTCGTCCACGCCGGCCAGAAGGTGGTCGCACAGTTCGGTCGCGTCGGCGCCGACGGCCGCGTGGTGCCGACGGGCCAGATGTTCCCCATCGACATCGGTGAGGTCCCCACCTGGCGCAACCTGCGGTTCCCGCTGGCCGATTCGCCGGCACAGTCGACCGTGGTGCGCATCCTGGTCGAGGACACCGCCGCGGCGTCGTCGGAGTGGGTGGCCATCACCCCGCCGCGCGTCAGCACGCTGGCGACACTGGACGAGGTCGTCGGCCGGACCGACCCAGTGTTCATCGACTGGCTACCCGGTATGGTCTTCCCCTGCCAGCAGCCGATGAAGGTGCGGCATGGTGTGCTCGAGGTGCCGAAGTGGCGGATCATGCCCGATGCGGAGGCCACCCGGAAGAACAGCCAGACCTGGATGTCGGGGACTGCGGGCGGACCATTGGGCATCACCGAGGCGATGCTGCGTCCCACGCTGCTCCCGACGTACCTCCGCAACAACTGGGGACGTGACTGGGGCGGCCTGCAGCGGTTCACCGAGATCATCCCGGCACCGCCCGCCGAGATCGAGCTCGGCGAGGCTCGACGGTCGGGACTCTACGACCCCGCGCCCATGCGGTCGAGCGGCTACTGACCGGCTCTGACCTGTACTGATGGGGGTGCCGCGGTGGTACCCGTGGCACTCCCGTCGAAACCCGTCGACCCCGGTTCGTTACGGCACCGTGATGTCCGATCTCGGTTGCGTCACCCACCGGCTGCAACCCTCGCCTTCGCCGCGCCGGCAGGCCTAGCGTCGTGTCATGAGTAAATTCACGGCACCAGGACTCAGCACGGAATCGGCCGATGAGGTGGCCGGGATCCTGCAGGAGCGTCTCAGCGCACTGAACGACCTGCACCTCACCCTCAAGCACATCCACTGGAATGTGGTCGGTGCGAACTTCATCGGCGTCCACGAGATGATCGATCCACAGGTGGAACTCGTCCGCGGTTACGCCGACACCCTCGCCGAGCGCATCGCGACCCTCG
Organism: Gordonia sp. GN26; assembly: GCF_054823965.1. Lineage (NCBI taxonomy): Bacteria > Bacillati > Actinomycetota > Actinomycetes > Mycobacteriales > Gordoniaceae > Gordonia > Gordonia sp. GN26. The sequence goes on from NZ_JSYC01000123.1 coordinate 5,338, forward strand.
GCTCGTCGCCGAACGGTACAGCCAAGGCAATCGAGGCCGACCGCTCGTGGAGTGACTACTCCATCGGTCGCGACACCGCCCAGGCCCACCTCGGTGCCCTCGACCTCGTCTACGACGGTTTCATCACCTCCCACCGCAACGCGATCGAGAAGATCGGTGAGCTCGATCCGATCACCGAGGATGTCCTGATCGGCCAGACCGCCGAACTCGAGAAGTTCCAGTGGTTCGTCCGCGCCCATCTCGAGAGCTACACGGGAGAACTCAAGCACTCGGGCGCCAGCGGCGAGAAGGAAGCCGCAGACGCCGCACGCTGACCCGTCAGACCTGGTGTGGGGCCATCCCCCCGGGCCCCACATCGAAACCGCGGTCGCGATCGCCCCCACCACCAACTCGCGGCCGCGGTTTCTCCCTTTCACCCGGACACATTGCGAGAGATGACCTCTCGATGTGGTGCGGGTGCGCTCGCACGTCCGGGCGATGACGCACTGTTACGCTGGGCACAGGCTTAGGCCGTGAACAGGATGTGAAGACAATTGCGTCCGCCGGATCGATCGGGGCGCCCTCGCTCTGACGGGGAGGTACGTGTGGCCGAAACACGATCATTCACGCTGTTCAACGATCTGGAGCTCCACATGCAGTTCGCGCCGGTGTGCCGGCTGTCGGACGGAGCGTTGGCGGCCGTCGAACTGCAGCTCCGGGGTCCGGCCGGGACCCGCCTCGCCACCGCCGCCGCCCTCAAACGGGCCGCGCGGCTCGTCGAAGAGCACCCGGTGCTGGACGAGCGCAAGCGGAAGATGGCCACCGGCCCGCGCGCACAGTCGCTGGCCAAGATCCTTCCGCTCCTGGTCAACCTCGACCTGGAACTGATCGACAATCTCGACGCCGAGACCACTCAGACGCTCGAGCGCCACGTCATGGTGATCCTGCCCGACTCCGTCGAACGCAGTCCACAACGCACGCTCGCCAGGGTTGCGCGGGCCCGTGCCGCGGGCAAGATCATCTGCGTCGACGGCCTGGTCCGCAGCGAACACGCCGCCACCCTGCTGTCCCTCGTCGAACCGGACATCATCGTCACCGGCGCCGAGCTCCTCGCCAAGCAGGCGACCGCCGATGCCGCACAGCTCGCCCACGCTCTCGCCGCACACACCGAGCGCAGTCATGCCGTGGTCATAGCCGAGGGCGTCGACGACGAGTCGGCGCGCGTCACCGCGCAGACCATGGGAGCGGCCTTCGGTATCGGCGACCTGTACCCGCCGGTGTCCGACCCCTCGACCCTCGCGACGCGGACCATCGTCCCGCTGCCCGACATGCCGGTGTGGACCACCCCGGACTCGGAGAAGTCGACCCCGTATCGAATCGCGTCGACCTCCATCGAGCCGCGCATGGGCAACAAGCGCCTTCTCATCGAGATGAGCAAGGCCCTGGAGCACCAGGCCGCGATCGGGGGCGCCGCCATCGTGCTGGGCACCTTCCAGTTCGCTGAACACTTCACCTCCCGCACCGCCAAGCGGTGGCGGGAGATGTCGACCAAGACCGGTCTGGCCGGCGTCTACGGCGTCGGGCTCCCCGACGTGCGGGACGGCAACGTGCACCGCGCACCGCTGTCCCCCGAGGACGACCTGATCAACGAGTGGAACGTCGCTGTCCTTGGACCGCACTTCGCCGCGCTGCTCTCCGCGCGCGACCAGCACGACGCCGGTCCCGACCTGGAGCGCACCTTCGAGTTCGTCCAGACCTACGACCGGATGACCGTCACCCAGGCCGTTCACTCGATCCTGGCCCGGTTCGCCTGAGTTCCCGATTTGGGTTTGTCACAGCATCGCTGACTACGATGCGCCTGTGCCGAAGTCGCCTGGAGTGTCCGAATCAGACGAGCCCACCGTCGGCGCCGATACCCCCGTAGACCGATCATCCGACCGTTCCTCCCGCACCGTGGCGATCGTGGCCGCGGTCGCCGGACTGGTCGCTCTCGCCGCTGGTGTGCTGACCCCGTTCCTGCCGGTCAGCACGTCGACGGCGACGATCACCTGGCCGCAGGGCCAGGAGCTGGGCGCGGAGTCGGCGTCGGTCACCGCACCGTTGGTCGCGCAGACCGCACGCGATGTGCAGATCACCATCCCGTGCCGGGTGCTGGCGGCCACGCCGGGCGATGCATCCACGACGGTGCTCTCCACGATGCCCTCGGGCGCCACGAAGGCACGTGAGAACGGTCTCTTCGTGGTCGCCGACGGCTCGAACGTGTCGGTGTCGGTCCGCAACAAGACCCTGGCCTCGGTTCCGCGTCCGGCTCTGTCTGGATGCGACGAACTGCGTATCTTCTCCGACACCACCACGACCGGCGCCCAGTTCGTCGGTCTGCCGCCGGGTGCCGCGAGCGCCGGCGGCGGCGACGTGGGTCTGGCCGAACCGTCGTCGAACCCGCAGATCGCAGGTGTGTTCACCGGTCTGACCACCGAGCAGGTCCGCGATTCGGGCATCGACGTGAAGATCGAGATCGACGACCGCTTCGACTCGTCGCCGTCGGTCATCAAGTGGCTGGTCATGATCGTCGGCGTCATCGCGGCGATCGTCGCGCTGATCGCAGTGGGCCGCCTGGACCGCATCCACGGCTACCACCGCCGGGTGGGCGGCAAGCTCCGTTGGGGAAGGGTGCTGCGTCCCACGCCCACCGACATCGGCGTCACCCTGACGCTCGTGGTGTGGCACTTCCTGGGTGCCGGGTCGCCCGATGACGGCTACATCCTCAACATGGGCCGCAACGCTGCGGACGCGGGCTACCTGGCCGACTACTACCGCTTCTACGGCATCCCCGAGGCGCCGTTCGACTGGTACTACAACTTCCTCTCGACGTGGTCGTCGATCTCACCGTCGATCCTGTGGATGCACATCCCGGCGCTCGTCGCCGGACTCGTGTCGTGGTTCGTGCTCAGCCGGGTGCTGCTGCCGCGTCTGGGCCCGGCGGTGCGTCGCAGTTCGTGGGCCACCTGGGCCGCCGCCCTGACGTTCACGGCGTTCTGGCTGCCGTTCTGCAGCGGCCTGCGCAGCGAGGGCATCATCGTCCTCGGTTCCCTGTTGACCTGGTGGGCAGCCGAATACGCCATCTCCACCCGACGCCTCCTGCCGGCGGCGCTCGCCGCCGCGCTCGCCGGGTTCACCCTCGCGCTGGCCCCGCACGGCGTCGTCGGCGTCGCGATCCTGCTCGTCGCCGCCCGTTCGCTGCTGCACATCCTGCTCCGACGACGCAACGAGCTCGGCGGTTCGAGATGGACCTCGACCGCGGCGCTGGTCGCCCCGATCGCCGCCGCCGGGATGGTCGTGCTGGTCATCGTCTTCCGGGATCAGACGCTCGCGACGGTGCTCGAGGCCATCAAGCTCCGCTATACCGTCGGCCCGGTGATCTCCTGGCACCAGGAGTTCCTGCGCTACTACTTCATCTCGGTCGTCACCGACGACGGTTCGCTGACCCGCCGCGTGCCCCTGCTCCTCCTTCTCGCCGGTCTGTTCGTCGTCGTCGCGGTGATGCTGCGACGCACCCGGATTCGCGGCGTGGATCCCGGTCCGGTGTGGCGTCTCGTCGGCGCCGTGGGTGTGACCCTGCTGCTGTTCGTGTTCACCCCGACCAAGTGGACGATCCAGTTCGGC
>NZ_JSYC01000124.1:0-641 GCF_054823965.1 Gordonia sp. GN26
GTCTGGGTCCCCCTTCTCCCGAAGTTACGGGGGCATTTTGCCGAGTTCCTTAACCACAGTTCTCTCGATCGCCTTAGTATTCTCTACCTGACCACCTGTGTTGGTTTGGGGTACGGGCCGTGTACCAACTCACTAGAGGCTTTTCTCGGCAGCATAGGATCATGGAATTCACCGCAACGGCTACGCATCACCTCTCAGGCTCAATGTGTTCCGGATTTGCCTAGAACACGCCCTACAGGCTTACACCAGTACAACCACTGACTGGCCCCACTACCTTCCTGCGTCACCCCATCGCTTGCCTACTACCAGCCAAGGTCCCATGCATCACCCCAACTTGGCACCCGAAGGTGCTCCTGGGGGATCTGGATGGTTAGTACAACTGATTCAGCATGGGCGCGGATACACGGGTACGGGAATATCAACCCGTTGTCCATCGACTACGCCTGTCGGCCTCGCCTTAGGTCCCGACTCACCCTGGGCGGATTAGCCTGGCCCAGGAACCCTTGGTCATTCGGCGGAAGAGTTTCTCACTCTTCTTTCGCTACTCATGCCTGCATTCTCACTCCCACACCCTCCACCACTAGATCACTCTGTGGCTTCCACGGATGCAGGACGCTCCCCTACCCACCCACACACCTGGT
>NZ_JSYC01000125.1:0-1385 GCF_054823965.1 Gordonia sp. GN26
CCGGTTCGACCGGTCGGCCCAAGGGGGTGACCTTGCCGCACGACGCCGTCGTCAACCGGTTGCGTTGGGGTCTGGACGAATTGCCCATCGGTGCCGACGACATGGTGGTCCTCAAGACGCCCTACACCTTCGACTGCTCGGTCGCGGAACTGTTCGGTCCGCTGATGCAGGGTTCGCGGCTGCTGATCGCCGAACCCGACGGCCATCTCAACCCGCCGTACCTGGCCGATCTGATCGCCGACACCGGCGCGACGATGGTTCACTTCGTGCCGTCGATGCTGTCGGTGTTCCTCGAGCTCGCCGGTCCGGAACGGTTGGCGCGGCTCGACTGTCTGCGGATCGTCTCGACGACGGGCGAAGCCCTACCGCCGGCAGTGGCCGCCGAAACCCGTGCCGCGATACCGGATGCGTTGTTGTACAACCTGTACGGTCCGACCGAAGCCGCCGTCGAGATCACCTATCAGCAGCTCGATGAAATCGGTGACACCGTTCCCATCGGTGTGCCGGTGTGGAATTCGACGGCCTACGTACTCGACGGACGCCTGAACCAGGTGCCGGCCGGGGTGCCCGGCGAGCTCTACGTCGGCGGTGTCCAGTTGGCGCGTGGCTACGCCGCACGACCCGATCTCACCGCTGATCGTTTTCTCGCGGATCCGTTCGGCGAGCCCGGCGCGCGGATGTACCGCACCGGTGACCTGGTGCGCCGCAACGCTTCCGGTGAGCTGGAGTACCTGGGCCGAACGGACTTCCAGGTGAAGCTCCGCGGCCAGCGGATCGAGCTCGGTGAGATCGAGGCCGCGATCGCACAGGCGCCCGGCGTCGTGCACACCGCGGTGACCGTCGCTCAGGCCCCGGACGGTGGCGAACACCTCGTTGCCTATGTGTCCGGCGCACCCGGCGAGACGGTTGATGTCGATGCGATCAAGGCCACCATCGCGACACCGCTGCCCGAGTACATGCGCCCGACGGTGTGGATGGTGCTGGACGAGATCCCGCTCAACAACGCGGGCAAGCTCGATCGGAAGTCCTTGCCCGCGCCCGAGTTCACCTCGAGTGAGTATGTGGCGCCGGAAACGGACGACGAGGCACGGGTCGCGGAGGTCTTCGCGGAGGTGCTCGGTGTCGACCGGATCGGCGTCACCGACAGCTTCTTCGACATGGGTGGCAACTCGCTCTCGGCAATGCGACTGGCCTCGCGGGCGGGGGTGGCCCTCGGTGCGGACATCTCGGTCCGCGACGTCTTCGACGCGCCCAGCGTCCGTGAACTGGTTGCCGCAGCCGCTACCGGAGGACGCGGCCTGCCGCCGATCGTCGCGGTCGAGCCGCGGCCCGAAACCGTTCCACTGTCCTTCGCACAGCAGCGGATGTGGTTCATCAACCAGTTC
>NZ_JSYC01000126.1:0-525 GCF_054823965.1 Gordonia sp. GN26
GAGCCACGAAGACATCCCAGGGGTGCAAGGTGTCAAGCGGCGAGGTTTGCGCGGTGGCCCCAGGCGGTGTGTTCGTCGTAAAGAGTGTGGTGGGCCAGGCAGCCGTGGAGGATGCCGATGAGCCGGTTGGCCAATGCTCGTTGGGCTTGTGTGTGGGTCTTGTTCTGGGCTTTGAGGTTGTCGTAGTAGGCGCGGGCGCCGACACTGCCGGTCAACGCGCTTTGTGCCATTGCCATGGCGGCGTCGTTGAGTCGGGTGTTGCGGATGTGCCGGGCCAACACGACGTGACCTTTACCCGAGGCGATGGTTCTTGGTGAGGTACCGGCGTAGTTTCTGCGAGACTTGGCGGTGGCATAGCGTTCGGGGTCATCCCCGAACTCGCCGAGCATCCGGGCGCCGATGGTTTCACCGATTCCGGGCATGGACAGGTAGATCGCGGCGTCCGGATGCGTGTCAAAAGACTGGTTGAGAGTGGTTTCGAGCTGGACGATCTGAGTGTTCAATGCCGTGAGCATCTCCACTGTT
>NZ_JSYC01000018.1:0-14845 GCF_054823965.1 Gordonia sp. GN26
CGGCTGCTCAACCGGCGGGGGGACACGTCCTGCTCGGCTCGTCGGCTGCTCAGCCGGCGGGGTGTCGCTCACTCCGCGATCTTCCCGTCGCGCACCGTGATCGTGGTGTCGGCGAACGCCGCCGCCTTGGGGTCGTGGGTCACCATCACCACCAGCCGATCGGGCGCGGCGTGCGCGACGTCGGCGAGCAACTCCAGCACCGATTCCCCGGTCCTGGAGTCGAGGTTGCCGGTGGGTTCGTCGGCGAGCAGGATCGTCGGGTCCATGATGAGCGAGCGCGCGATGGCGACGCGCTGCATCTGTCCGCCGGACAGTTCCGACGGCCGGTGGTCGACGCGGTCGCCGAGCCCGACCTGTTCGAGGAGTTCGACGGCGCGCGGCTTGGCCTTGCGCAGTGACTGGTTGTCGAGCAGCCGTGGCAGCGCGACGTTCTCCCATGCCGACATGGTCGGGACGAGATTGAAGAACTGGAAGACGAAGCCGACGCGATGACGCCGGAAGGCGGACGCAGCAGCGTCGTCGAGCGCGCCGAGATCGACTCCGTCGATGGAGATCCGGCCGGATGTCGGGGTGTCGAGGGCCCCGAGGATGTGCAGCAGCGTGGACTTGCCGGCGCCGGAGGGTCCGACGATCGACGCGAACTGTCCCCCGTCGATGTTCAGGTTCAGTCCGTCGAGGGCGCGGACGCGCTCCTCACCCATCTGGTACTCACGCACCAGGTCGACGGCCTCGACGAGTGGACGCACGGTTTCGGTCGGCACCCCCCGGATGGTAGCCCACCGGGTCGGTGCCACCCGGGGCTCAAGCCGTCCAGCGTCCCGTCGCGAGGAACTCGTCGAGGATCGCGTTCGCCGGGGCCAGATCGAAAGACTGTGCGCCGATCCACTTCTCGTCGAAGTAGGTGTTGGCGTAGCGATCACCCGGATCGCACAGGAGCGTCACGATGCTGCCCGCCCGGCGATCGGCGACCATTTCCGCGACGAGTGAGAACGCACCCCACATGTTGGTGCCGGTCGACCCGCCGACGCGGCGCCCCAGCATCTCCGACACCCGGTGCGTGGTGGCGATCGAGGCCTCGTCGGGAACGCCGATCATCCGGTCGATCACCTGGGAGATGAACGACGGCTCGACCCGCGGCCGGCCGATTCCCTCGATGCGCGAACCGACCTCACCGGTGAGCGTTCCGTCGGCGGTCTCGTAGGCCGGCAGGAACACCGAGTTCTCCGGGTCGACGACGGCGAGCCAGGTGTCGTGCCGCCGGTACCGCACGTAACGCCCGAGCGTCGCCGACGTGCCACCGGTGCCTGCGCCCACCACGATCCACGTCGGGATCGGATGCTCCTCGTCAGCCATCTGCGCGAAGATCGACTCGGCGATGTTGTTGTTGCCACGCCAGTCGGTGGCCCGCTCGGCCATCGTGAACTGGTCGATGAAGTGGCCGCCCAGCTCGGCCTCGAGGCGCAACGCCTCGGTGTAGACCTCGCCGGGATGTTCGACGAAATGGCAACGCCCGCCGTGGCGTTCGATCAGCGCGGTCTTCGCCGGCGACGTACTCGACGTCATCACGGCGATGAACGGCACGCCGATGAGCTCGGCGAAGTAGGCCTCGCTGACGGCCGTCGAACCCGACGACGCCTCGATGACGGGCGTTCCCTCGGTGACCCAGCCGTTGCAGATCGCGTAGAGGAACAACGACCGCGCCAGGCGGTGTTTGAGCGATCCGGTCGGATGCGTCGACTCGTCTTTCAGGTACAGGTCGACGCCGGCGTCACCGTCGGGACCGGACCACCGCGACCACGCGGGCAGCGGAACGCGCAGCAGGTGCGTATCGGCACTGCGTCGGGCGTCGGCCTCGATCAGACGTACCGCGTTCTGCGCCCAGGCACGGTCCTCCCGATGGTCGACGACCCGCGTCGGCCTCATGCGGGACGTCCCATCCGGAACGACCTCACTTGTCCCCGCGCAGGCGCGACTGGAGGTCGTCGTGGCGGGCCCGACGATCGGCCTCGATCGCGGCGATCTCGCCGTTGACCTTCAGCCGGAGCGACTTGAACAGGTACATGCCCAGCGGGAGCGCGATCAGCACGCCGAAGACGGCGGCGACGAGGAACGGCACGTCGACGCCCACGAGCTTGCCGCCGAACAGGATGACGGCGGCGATGACGACGACGAGCAGCATGCGCGCGACGGTGTAGCCGAACAAGGCGAGCGCCAGGGTCGCGGGGCGGCCGCTGGGCGGAGGTGTACCGGGGGCAGGGTCATGCGCTTCACTCACCCTCTCAGGGTACTTGCCTCCTTCGAAGGACCTGCAGGTCGTGGGCCTTTGCCCGCTCTTTACCTGCCGCTGAAGGTTCGAGTACCTGGGCGATTTGCGTGTATTCATGTAGAACGCGTCCATCAAGTGCCGGGCCGATTCGCCAAACCGCGGCGCACCGACAGGGCACCATCGTTTCAGGGGGAAACGTGACCAGTATCGAAACCACCGCGTCCACCTACATCACCCCGGGACTCGCCAGCCAGCACACCCTGACCCCCGGTCAGGTGGCGGCAATGTTCAACGTGAATCCCAAGACCGTCGCCCGCTGGGCCAGCTCCGGCATCCTCGGGTCGATCCGCACCCCGGGCGGCCATCGACGCTTCCGCGAAGAAGACGTGGTCGCGCTGCTGAACCGTCGTACCCACTAGGCGGGTCGGCCCATCGAGCGACCTCAACCGGCTGCCAGACGAACTGACGTACGCTGGTTGACGGGAGGTTGCCATGACTTATCTGTTCGCCGTTCTCGGTCTGCTCGCCATCGGTTTCCTGATGTGGCGTGCATTCGGACCGCAATCGGACGGCGGCGGCGACGCCCCCTCGCCCGGCGGCCGTCGCCGCCGCTCACGCGGTCCGGTGGGCCCCGATGACGACCCCGATTTCCTCCGTGACCTGGACAACCGCACCCGTGGGCCCAAGGGTGGCGAGGCCGACGAACTCTGAGGTTCCGCCAGTCCCGGGTCGTGTCGTATACGAAAACCTGAGACTCGGTTCAGAAGTCACACCGGAACATACCCGAGGGTAGGGTAATGTCCTTCTCATCATCGACTCCACGTTGGAAGATCCGAGAGAAGGCGCCGTTGAACCCGGGACGATCTCCGCACGGGGCGTCGACCGATGACGACCTGAGTTTCGCCGACAAGATCGGCCACCTCTTCGAGCACAGCCGTGACGAGAACGGGGTCCGCTACACCGGTAAGAAGATCGCCGAGAAGGCGAACCGGTTGGGGTACTCGCTGTCGGACGCGTACATCTCGCAGCTCCGCACCGGCAAGGCGCGTACACCCTCGTTCCGCACCGTCGAGGCCATCTCCCGAGCCTTCGACGTCAGCGTCACCTATTTCCTCTCCAACCCCGACGAGGATCTCGAGCGCGTCAAACAGCAGCAGAACTATGTCGAGATGCTCGAGGTCACCGGCAGCCACCTGGCCGGCATCGACCTCGGCGCCCTCTGCCCGGAGACGATCGACGCCCTCATCGACCTGCTGAAGCTGGTCAAGGCACAGGCGCAGGCGAAGCGGTCCGAGGAGCCCTCACCCGGTCGGGAAGACGCCCCGGAGACCGGCTTCTGAGCCGGCCCGGCGTCAGAGACCCGCGTACGAGTGCAGGCCCGAGACGACCAGGTTGATGATGAACAGGTTGAACAGCATCGCCACGAAGCCGGCGACGTTGATCCAGGCGGCGGCGGTGTTGCGCCATCCGGCGGTGGCGCGGGCGTGCAGGTATGCCGCGTAGATCACCCAGGCGATGAACGACACCGTCTCCTTGGGGTCCCAGCCCCAGAATCGGCCCCACGCGGCCTCGGCCCAGATGGCACCGCAGATCACGCCGAGACCGAAGAGCGGGAAGCCGACGACGACGGTCTTGTAGGCGAGGCGGTCCAGGTTCTCGGCGGCCGGGATGTGGTCGAGGATGCGACGCAGTGCGCCACCCATCCCCGGGCGAGCGGTGGAGGTCGCGTCGTCGTCGGGGTTCGACGCCCAGCGCATCTTCATCAGGTACAGGATGCTGGCGACGCCGGAGACCATGAGGATGCCCGACGACACCGAGATGATCGAGACGTGCACGGCCAGCCAGTACGACTTGAGGGCGGGTACAACGGGAGCGGCCTGGGTGTAGAGCCAGCGGCCGGCGATGAACATCAGCAGGACGACCGGCAGCAGCACGAACGAGAGCAGCGGACGATGCTCGGGCTTGCGCAGGATGACCAACGCGGCGATCACGCCGGCGGCACAGGTCATCGAGACGAACTCGTACATGTTGCCCCACGGCACACGGTCGGTCGCCATGGCGCGCAGCACGATCGACGCGAGGTGCGCGACGAGCCCGACCACCACGACCGGCAGGCCCATGTTGCCGAGCTTGTCCCCGAATGTCCGCTTCTGCGGGCCTGCGACGCGCCCCGGCACGCGGACATCGTCGGAACCGGCCGAGGCCGACGTGGCACCGGCGGCGACGAGTTCGCGCTCCTCGAGCTTGCGGCCGCGGACCGCCGCGAGCGCACCGAAGAACAGGAACGCGGCGACCACGTACACGGCCATCGCGGTGCCGAACAGCAGGTCGGAGTAGCGAGCCAGCGTCTCGTCCACCTGGACGGTGCCGTTGTTCATCAGAGTTCCTTTCGCCGGCGTCTAGAGTCGCCGGGTCGTGCGCCGCGAGGTGGATGCGTCCGGGTCGTCGGCGACGAGTGCCGCCGCCTGGTCCTCGAACCCTTCACCCCAGCCGGCCTGATCGGTACGGGCCAGACCGGCAATCTCTACTACAGTACGTCGTTTTCCATCGAGCGGTTCCGGGCCGGCCGGGTCCCGGCTGCCGTCATGCCCCGTCGTGACGGGCGCCGGGACGAGCCGCGCCCAGATCCGACGGCGGCGGATCAGCAGCGAGACCAGCAGGCCGCCGAGCATCACGACCGCGCTGACCAGCACCCAGATCTGCGCCGGGTCGTGGGAGACCTGCACCGACACCCACCGCTTGTAGCCGTCGAAGGTGACGGTGGTGCCGTCGGCGATGGTGTGGCTCTGGCCGACGCTCAGGTTCACCTGCGCCTGCCGCTGGAGTCGGCCCTGCTCGACGAGGTCCTGGTCAAGGGAGTAGACGTTCTGCGGTTTACCGGTGTCGAGACCGGTGTCGCCCTTGTAGACCCGGATCGCGACGGCCGGGTCGTCGGGTTCCGGCGACAGCGACGTCAGCAGGGTCCCGTGGTAGAGCGCGGTCGGCGCGAACAGGCCCTCGAGTGCGATCTGGTTCTTCCGGCGCTCGTCGGCGTCGGGGTACAGCCCGGCCGGGGTGTCGTAGCGCACCGCACCCGACGACAACATCGTCTGCAGTTCGTCGGGGACGAACGGGGTGGTCTGGGTGCGCTTCTCCCCGTTCGGGAAGGTGACGGTGAACGTCGGGGCGAAACCGTTGCCCAGCACGTAGACGCGGTCACCGGCGACGCGCAGCGGTTCGTTCACGCGCACCGAGGTGCTCTTCCAGGTGTCCGGGGAGCCGACCTTGGTTCCCTCCGCGTAGCGGATCGTCGCGTCGTACATGTCCGGCTGGCCGCTGGGCAGGAAGGTCGCCGAGAAGTCGTCGACGCGGAAGCAGAACGGCGACAGGTCGGTACCGTCGACGAGGTTGCCGGCGCGGAAGGAGTCGTAGACGGCGGTCGAGGTGTTGCACATGCCCTGCTCACCGTCGGCGACGAGGATTCGCGTGCCCTCGTAGCCGAACATCTTGCCCGCCGCGATCGACACCAGCAGAGCGAGCAGCGCGAAGTGGAAGACCAGGTTGCCGAACTCGCGCAGGTAACCCTTCTCCGCGGATACCTCGACGCAGCCGTCGGGGTAGGTCTTGGACGGTTCGCGGACGACGACCTCGCGCCGCCAGCCGCGCAGCCGGCCGTTGATGCGGTCGGCGATCTCGTCGGGGGTGCCGTCGACGGTGTGCGTGACGTGCCGGGGCAGGCGCGAAAGATTGCGTGGCGTGGCAACGGGTTTGGCGCGCAGGCTGTGGAAGTGCTCGATCATGCGCGGCGTCAGGCAGCCGACGAGCGAGACGAACAGCAGCACGTAGATGGCGGTGAACCAGACGCTGGAGAAGACGTCGAACAGCTGCAGGCGGTCCATCCAGGTGCCGAGCGTTCCGCGCTCGGAGATGTATTCGAGCGTCTTGGTCTCGTTGAGGTCGCGCTGCGGCAGGAGCGCGCCGGGGATCGCGGCGAGCGCCAGCAGGAAGAGCAGCAGCAGCGCGGTGCGCATCGAGGTCAGGGACCGCCACAGGTTGCGCAGCGGCCAGAGGACCCGGCGTCGGGCCCAGTGCGCCTTGGGCGTCCCGGGTTCGGGGGTGTCCACCTGGGGACGGTCGGTGACATCGGTCATGAGGGCAACACGCTCAGATCGGTAGTTCGGTGTCGGTGACGAAGTGGACCTGGACCCACACGATGAACTGGTCCCACCAGCCGGTCAGCAGTGCGACGCCCACCCCGATGAGGAGGATGCCGCCGATGACCTGGATGGTGCGGGCGTTCCGTCGCAACCAGCCGAGGCTGCGCAGCGCCCACGCCGAGGAGAACGCCAGCACGACGAACGGCAGGCCGAGGCCCAGGCAGTAGGCGACGATCAGGGTCACGCCCTTGGCCGCGGTCGCCCCCTCGGTGCCGCTGACGGTCGCGATCACCGAGGCCAGGGTCGGCCCGAGGCACGGCGTCCAGCCGAGTGCGAAGACCGCGCCGAGGAGCGGGGCGCCGACGATGTTGGAGACGCGCACCGGCTCGAAGCGGACCTCACGCTGCAGAGCCGGGATCAGACCGATGAACACCAGGCCCATCGCGATGGTGACCACGCCGCCGATGCGTTGCAGCAGTTCCCGATTCAGGACGAAGGTGCTGGTGACGCCGAGGACCGTCGCGGTGGCCGCGACGAAGACGACGGTGAAACCGAGGACGAAGAGACCGGCGGCGAGGGCGACACGCGACCGGCCGCTCTTGGCGCCCTCCCCCACCTTCACCGCGGGCGCCTCGGCGCCGACGAGGCCCGCGAGATACGAGAGATAACCGGGGACGAGCGGAACCACGCACGGCGACGCGAACGAGACCAGACCGGCCAGCAGACATGCCGCGAGGGCGAGCAGAAGCGGTCCGGAGGTCACCGTCTCGGCGAAGGTGTCGCCGATCGACGAGGCGAGGACCGTCGTCGTCAGGTCGGACGTGGTGGGTTCGGACATCAGGCGGCGCCCGTGGGTTCCGCGGCGACCCGCTTGACGACCTCGTCGAGTTCCTTGTCGGACACGGCCTTCAGGAAGACCGCGGCCGGCCGGTGCTGACGGTCGAGGACGATCGTCGTCGGGACCACCGACGTCGGGGTGGTCAGCGCCGCCAGGGACAGGCCCGGGAAGTCGTAGATGGACGGGAACCCGACGTTGCGGTCGATCACGAAGTCCTTCGCGGAATTCCGGTCATCGCGCAGGTTGATACCCAGGAACTCGACGCCGTCGTCGCGGTTGGCCTCGTAGACGCGCTCGAGGTCGTCGGCCTCACCGCGGCAGGGTCCGCACCACGAACCCCAGACGTTGATGACCACGACCTTGTCGGCGAACCGGGGATCGGACAGCGACAGCGGCTGACCGCTGACGAGGTCCTCGCCCTCGAGGCCGGCGATCGGCTTGCGATCGGCCGGCTGGTAGGTGATGACCGTCTGCCCGCCGGGCGAGACGAACTGGAAGGTGTTCCCCTGCGCGACCGCGTCGTCACCGGTGCTGCAGCCGCTGATCAGCAGGATCAGGGCCGACAGCACTGCCGGCAGGAGGAACTTGCGCACTACTTCTCTACCTCTGGCTTCACGCACCGGTGGCCAGCGGGTCGGAGGCACCGGCCGGCTCGGAGTAGATGATGTCGACGAGGGCGTCGTCGTCGTAGATGAGGCTGGTCAGCGAGGCCAGCGAGCACTGCCGCCGACGCGGGTCGTGCCAGAGGCGCTGGCCTTCGAGGAAACGACGCAGCGTGTAGACGGGCAGCTGGTGGCTGACGCACACGGCCTCGTGGCCGCGGGCGGCGTCGCGGGCCTTGTTGGCCGCGGCCAGCATGCGATGCGCCAGCTGGATGTACGGTTCGCCCCACGACGGGGTGAACGGGTCACGCAGCTTGGGCCAGTGCCGCGGCTTGCTCAGCGCGCCGTCGCCGACGGAGACCTTGAGGCCCTCGAAGACGTTGTCGGCCTCGATGAGGTCGTCGTTGGTCTGGATGGACAGGCCGTGGGCCGCCGCGATCGGGGTCGCGGTCTCCTGCGCGCGCTGCAGCGGCGAGGCGAAGACGGCCTTGACGTCGTGGTCGGCGAGGGCGTCGGCGACCGTCTGCGCCTGCGAACGGCCGGTGCCGGAGAGCCGGAAACCGGGGAGGCGACCGTAGAGGATGCCCTCCGGGTTGTCGACCTCTCCGTGGCGCATCATATGGACGATCGTGTGCATCAGGCGTTGTCCCCCGGGGTGGCTGCGGTAGCGGCTGCCTGCGCTGCCGCGGGCAGCGCGTCGGCGATCTGCGAGAAAGCATCCTCGTCGAGTGCGGCGGACACAAACCACGCCTCGAAGGCACTCGGCGGGGCGTACACGCCACGTTCGAGCAGAGCGTGGAAGAACGGGGCGAATCGCCAGGTCTCGGTGGCGTTCACTCCCGCGTAGTCGAAGACCGGGATCTCCGGGGCGGTAGTGAAGAACACACTGAGCAGGTTGCCCGCCTTCTGCACCCGATGGCCGACACCGGCGGCGGTGAGCGCCTCGGTGAGCAGGCCGGCGAGACGGTCGGCGTTGGCGTCGAGCTTGTTGTAGACCTCGTGGTCGGCGTTGCGCAGGGTCGCCAGGCCGGCGGCCACCGCGACGGGGTTCCCCGACAGGGTGCCCGCCTGGTAGACCGGGCCGGTCGGTGCGAGGCGTTCCATGACGTCGGCGCGACCACCGAAGGCCGCGGCGGGCAGGCCGCCGCTCATGACCTTGCCGAAGGTGTAGAGGTCGCCCGCGACACCTTCGAGGCCGTACCAGCCGCTCGGGCTCACGCGGAAACCCGTCATGACCTCGTCCATGATCAGCAGCGCGCCGTGACGGCGGGTGATCTCGCGGAGACCGGCGTTGAAGCCGTCGACCGGGGCGATGGCGCCCATGTTGCCGGCGGCGGCCTCGGTGATGACCGCGGCGATGTCGTCGCCGTGCTCGGCGAACGCCTTCCCGACGGCCTCGAGGTCGTTGTACGGGAGGACCAGGGTGTCGTGGGCCGACGCACCGGTGACGCCGGGGCTCGTCGGCAGACCGAGCGTCGCCAAACCCGATCCGGCTGCGGCAAGCAAGGCATCGACGTGACCGTGGTAGCAGCCGGCGAACTTGATGACCTTGGAACGGCCGGTGAAGCCGCGGGCGAGGCGGATCGCCGACATGGTGGCCTCGGTACCCGAATTCACCAGGCGCACACGCTGAACCGGGTCGACGCGGCCGATGATCTCCTCGGCCAGTTCGATCTCGGGTTCGGTGGGTGCACCGAACGACAGGCCACTGGTCGCGGCGCGCTGCACGGCGTCGACGACGGCCGGATGCGCGTGGCCGAGGATCATCGGGCCCCACGAGCTGACGAGGTCGACGTAGGTGTTGCCGTCGGCGTCGGTCAGGCGGCAGCCCTGGGCGCTGGAGATGAAGCGCGGGGTCCCGCCGACCGCGGAGAACGCGCGGACCGGAGAGTTGACGCCACCCGGGATGGCCTGAGCGGCGCGGGCGAACAGCGCGGCGGAGTTGTCGGAATGCTCGACGATGGGGCCGTCAACGGAAGGGGTCACGGCCTACAGTGTTCCAAATGGCACCGAGTGACCCAAATCGCCGCTGGTGAGAGGGTGCTCCGGGTCACCCGAGGGTGTCAGACGGGCGCGAAGGCGATCAGTTCGCGAGCGCCTTGCGGACCTGTTCGGCGATGGCCTCCTGGCCCCGTTCGTTCGGGTGGACGCGGGCGGGCCCCTGCGCGGTCATCGGTTCGATCCACCGCTGTGGTCCGGCGCAGGCGTCATGCCCGACCGAGGCCGGCAGCATGTCGACGAACCGGACCCCTTCGTCTTCGGCGGCGCGTCGGCCGTAGTCGTTGAGCGACGTCTGGAGGTCACGGATCATCGGGACGTCGCCGACGGCGAGCTTCATCTCGGGGTAGCAGCCGACGGTCGGCGGCATCAGCCATGGATAGCCGACGAGCAGCACCTTCGCGTCCGGCGCCTTGGCCTTCACATCGCGCAACGCCTCACGGATCGCCGGGTAGATATCGGTGGCCACCGGCTCGATCAGGGACCGTCCGTACCGGTCGGTGCACGGCGAGCCGAGCGGATCGGTGTCCGCGGCGCGACTGCACAACTCGATGGTCCGCCCGTAGGTCTCCTTGTCGTTGCCGCCGATCATCACGGTCACGACGTCGGCGTCCGTGGTCACGGCGTCGAGCTGCGGCGGCACCCCCTGGTGCTGCGCCTTCCGGAAATCCGCGGTCTCGGCCCCACCGCAGCTGACATCGGTGAGCGCGAAGCCCTCATCCGCGGCGACGATGTGCGCGAAGTTCTTCGACGAGCGCAGACACAGGATCGGCGAGTCCTCCACCAGCGGTTGGACGCCGGTCCCCGCGCTGAAGCTGTCGCCGAGGTTGACGTACTCGGTGCGGTCCTCGTCCTGCGTGGCGGCTGGGGTCGACGCGGTGGTGGTGCTGCCCGCGGCGTCGTCGGTCGAGCATCCCGTCGCGAGGGTCGCGGCCACCGCGAGCAACCCGAGACCGCGTAGCGCTGCGCTGGGCCACCGGCATCGGTTCTGTACGTCCACACAGTCATCGTGCGTCCGCGCGAAGGCGGTCGGCAACCACCTCTCCGGCCGGTAGCGTTGAAAACGGCGTGTGAATGCCGAGGCTGCAACCCGAACAGACGAGGATGTGAGACCGCATGAGCTCCAGCGATGTCAGTGGCAGGGATGTGATCGACCCCCAGGCGGTTCTCGACGGGGTCCCGACCGGCCTGTGGATCAACGGCCGTTCGACGCCGGCCGCCGACGGCTCCACCTTCGAGGTGTACGACCCGGCCACGGAAGAGTCGCTGACCTCGGTTGCCGACGCGGGGGTCGCCGACGCCCGCTCCGCGCTCGACCACGCGGTCGCCATGTCCGAGGAGTGGGCCGCGACTCCCGCCCGCGAACGCGGCGAGATCCTGCGTCGGACCTTCGAGTTGCTCACCGACCGTGCCGACGACATCGCGCTTCTGATGACGCTCGAACTCGGCCGCGCACTCCCCGACAGCCGCGCGGAGACCAAATACGGCAACGAGTTCCTGCGCTGGTTCGCCGAGGAGGCGGTCCGCATCGGCGGCCGCTTCACCCAGGCCCCCGCGGGTAACGGACGAATTCTCGTCGCCCATCAACCCGTCGGCCCGTGCCTGGCGATCACGCCCTGGAACTTCCCGCTCGCGATGGGTACGCGCAAGATCGCGCCGGCGCTGGCCGCCGGCAACGTCATGATCGTCAAACCACCGCGGGAGACACCGCTGACGATGTTGGCGCTGGCCGAGGCCTTCGCCGAGGCGGGGCTGCCACCCGGAGTGCTGTCGGTGTTGCCCACCAGTTCGAGCGGTGAGGTGTCGACTGCGCTGATCACCGACGACCGGATTCGCAAGATCAGCTTCACCGGCTCGACACCGGTCGGTCGCAACCTGCTGGGTCAGGCCGCCGAACGCGTGCAGCGCACGTCGATGGAACTCGGCGGCAACGCCCCGTTCCTGGTCTTCGACGACGCCGACGTCGACGCCGCGGTCGAGGGCGCCTTCGCGGCCAAGATGCGCAACGGCGGCGAGGCCTGCACCGCGGCCAATCGTTTCCTCGTGCAATCGGGCGTGGCCGAGGAGTTCACCACCAAGCTGGTGGAGAAGATGTCCGACGTCGTGATGGGACCGGGCTACAAGGACGGCGTGACCCTCGGGCCGCTGGTCAACGCCGATCAGCGGGACAAGGTCGCAGATGCCGTCGAGCAGGCCGTGAGCGACGGCGCGCGACTGCGACTCGGCGGTGAACGCCCCGAAGGTCGTGGATTCTTCTACCCGGCAACGGTTCTCGACAACGTCGACCCGTATGCCCCGGTCACCCGCGAGGAGATCTTCGGTCCGGTCGCGGTGATCAGCACCTTCGACGCCGAGGACGACGCCATCGCCGCCGCGAACTCCACCGAGTACGGCCTGGCCGCATACTTCTACAGCCGCGACCTGGAACGCTGCATGCGCGTCGCGAGCCGCCTCGACTCGGGCATGGTCGGGGTGAACCGCGGCGTGATCTCCGACGCAGCAGCACCATTCGGCGGGATCAAGCAGTCCGGCATCGGCCGCGAAGGCGGCATCGAGGGCATCGACGAATACCTCTCGGTGAAGTACATCGCGCTCACCTGACCCCGAGCGACCTGGCGGTCCAACGGTCGTTCGACGCCGATTTGCTCTGTTACGTATGTGACTGGTGATGCAGATGTTATCGGGTTGAAACCTGCACGGCCGTGCTCATCCGTACACTCCGAGGGCATGCGTCTGAGAAGAATGATGCCCGCGATCGCCGTCGCCGCGGCGGTGACGATGGCCGGTGTCGCCGTCACCACCACCGGGGACACGAGCACTGCGAAGATCGAATCAGCCGCCACCAGTTTGGATTTCGGCAGCGTCGACTTCGGCAGCTCCGAATTGGGCACGCCGAACAGTGTGTTCCTGTGGGAGAACCCGGCAGCCCGCTACATCGTCGTCCTGGGTGCGAAGTTCGGCCAGTTCGGGCAGACCCCTCAGATCATGACCCAGCGGCTCAACGTCGCCGCCAAGCTGGCCAAGCAACACCCGTTCAACCGCGTCATCGTCTCCGGGGGCGACACCCATTGGCTGCCGATCACCGAGGCCCAGTTCATGAACCTCGGCCTGATCCGCCGCGGAATCCCCATGTGGCAGATGGTCAACGAGGGCGCCTCCACCTCGACCGTGCAGAACGCCCAGAACACCGTGCGGATACTCAAGGGCATGGGCGCCTCCGGCGCGCTCATCGTCACCAACGGCTTCCACATGGAACGCGCCATGAAGAACTTCCGCGACGCCGCCAAGGCCCAGAACGCCCGGCTCACGTTCCGGGCGGCGTACGCATGACACTTCCCCTCAGAGGCGGTCCCCCTCCCGCCCACCCGTTTCCCTCCCGCTTATTGAGCTCAATAAGCGGGAGGGAAATGGACACCGCGGGAACTGGGGTCTGCCCTACGCTGGGCAGCATGCACGATCCTGGCCACGAATCGCCCGATGCCGACGAACTGCGTCGCCAGTTCGAGTCGATGCTCTCGGGCCTGCAACCGAACGAACTGCCCGCGCTGCTGAACCAGCTCAGCAGAACTGCCGCGGACAGGTTCGAGCGGCCACCGTCGATTCGTCACCGCAAGGAACCGCTCGCCGAGACCGTCGTGTTCCGCATCCGCGTGGATCTCGACGACGCGCGACCTCCCATCTGGCGCCGCCTCGACGTCCGCTCGGATGTCTCCCTGGAGGACCTGCACCGGATCATCCAAGCGGCGTTCGGTTGGCTGGACTACCACCTCTATCGGTTTGCCCTGGGCGGCAGCCCATTCGACCGCAGGAGTGAACTGTTCCTCTGCCCGTTCGACGCGCAGGAAGGCGAGGAGGTGGGCACACCGGTCGCCGAGGTCCGGCTCGACGAGACGCTCCACGATCAAGGCGACGTCCTGCGCTACGTCTACGACTACGGCGACAGCTGGGAATTGACCCTGCAGGTCGAAAGCGTCCACGAGATGTCGGAGGACACACCGTGGGCCCGCTGCGTCGACGGTCGGCGAGCTGCACCGCCGGAGGACTGCGGCGGGATCACCGACGCGGAGTCACTCGCCGGGGTTGTCGACGACCCCGCACATTTCGACATCGACGAGGTGAACGCCGCACTCAGCGATCCCGTTCTCTCGCTTGTCGATACCGGAGTCGATGCACGGCTCGGCGACCTGCTGTACCGGGTTCAACCGCTCGACGGGTCCGGAGCCCTGACGGCGAGCGCAACGCGGTTGGCCTCATCGACCATTGCGACGGGCGACCAGCTCGAAGCCGACCTGCTCCCCTACCTGTGGTTCCTGCGCCGAGCACGTGATGAAGGCTTCACGCTCACCTCCGCCGGCTACCTGAAGCCGGCCGACGTGGTCGCGGCGTCGAAGGTGTTGCCGACCATGAAGTACTTCTTCGGTGCCAAGAATCGAGAAGTCCAGAGCGCGCCGGTGCTGCTTTTTCGTGAGTCCCTGCTTCGGATGGGGTTGTTACGCAAGCACAAAGGCCACCTCTTGCCGACGCGAGTCGGCAAGAGGCTCGCCGACGATCCGCAGGCACTGGCCGATCATCTCGCCGATCGGCTGCTGAACCAGAAGATGGATCGGTTCACCGAGGACGCGAGCCTGCTGATGCTCTTCTTCGCCGCGGCCTCCGAACCCGGCGACGAGATGCCACTCGAGACGATCGGCGCGCTGCTCACCGCGTATCGCTGGCAGGGCACGGACGGGCGCCCGATCCAGAAGTACGACCTTTATGACCTCGACAACGGAATCTACGAGTTCTTCGAAGCCGTCTCGCCCCCGGAACGGGGATTCCGAGGGTTGACAATGAGCCCGACGGCCATCGAGATCGCGCGACGCGCAATCCACCATCGCTGACCCAGCGTCTACTACCGAAAGTAGTTCTCGCGCCTGACGATCCGCGGGAGTAGTGCCGACAGGTTTTGTCAGACCCCTTTCGTATGGTGTTTTCATGGCTTTCGAGTTCGGCACCATCGACCCCG
>NZ_JSYC01000127.1:0-289 GCF_054823965.1 Gordonia sp. GN26
GTCGCCGGCCCTAATGGGGGTGGATCGGTGATCTTTCTCCGTGGTGGAGGGGATGCTGGTCGTGTGAGCCTGCCCGGTCGGTGACCACTGGCTGGCCCTGAAAACGGTTGGTGGATTTCTACACGAAGACCGTGGCCCGGCCGGGCGGGATCGCCTCGTAGAACGCTTCTGGGATGTCGTGCCCCTGTGACGGTATGGATGAGCACTGATCCATTAGGCCGCGTGAGAGGGGATCCTCGGGCTCACATCGCAACTACTCGCTATGAGGAGAAGAGGTGAGCGTTCGACA
>NZ_JSYC01000128.1:0-10403 GCF_054823965.1 Gordonia sp. GN26
CTCCCTGAGGTGCGAGCGCAGCGCCGCCCACTGCTCCCTGAGCGCGAGCGATGGACGCCCACTGCTCCCTGAGGTGCGAGCGCAGCGCCGCCCATTGCTCCCTGAGGTGCGAGCGAAGCGAGCCACGAAGGGTCGGCGACCATTCTCACCGGGCCTTCGTGGCTCGTCGCTTTCGCTCCTCGCGCCTCAGGCAGCGGGTGTGTCCCGTTCGTCGGATCAGGAAGCGGGGCGCGGCTCGCAGATGACGACCGGGATCGTGCGGTCTGTCCAGGCGACGTAGGTGTCGAAGTCTGCGTAGACCTCGACCAGTTCCGGCCACACCTCGGCGCGTTCTGTCTCGTTCGCGGTGCGCGCGACGAGGTTGAACGTCTCCTTGCCGAGCTGGACGGTGACGTCGGGGTTGTCGCGCAGATTGAGGTACCAGGCGGGGTGTTTCGCCGAGCCGCCCTGCGACGCGACGACGACGAACTGGTCGCCGCGACGGAGGTAGACCAGCGGCACCGTCCGGGGTTCACCCGATTTGCGTCCGATGGTGGTTAGCAGGAGCACCGGCGCGGGCTTCTTCAGACCCGCGCCGACGCGCCAGGTGCCACCGATACGGCCGCCCGTCGCCTTGTACAGGCGCGTGTTGATCCGCGAGCCGACCTTGATGAGGGTGCCGACGATCGGCGAATCGAGTTGTGCGGGCTTCTTGTCCGGGTCGAGGAGAGGCATCTCAGATGCGCTCGAGGATGGTGCCGGTGGCCATCGCGCCGCCCGCGCACATCGTGATGAGAGCGGTCTGACCGTCGCGACGCTCCAGCTCGTGCAGTGCGGTCGTGATGAGGCGGGAACCGGTGCTGCCCACGGGATGTCCGAGGGCGATGGCGCCGCCGTTGACGTTGACGCGATCCATGTCGGCGTTGTGGACCTGGGCCCAGCTGAGCACGACCGAGGCGAAGGCCTCGTTGATCTCGACGATGTCGATGTCGGACAACGACATCCCCGACTTCGCCAGCACGCGCTCGGTCGCCTGGACCGGGCCGTCGAGGTGGAAGTGGGGTTCGGAGCCGACCAGGGCCTGCGCCTTGATGCGGGCGCGCGGGGTCAGTCCGAGGGCGCGGGCCTTGGCCTCGTCCATGATCAGCACGGCGGCGGCGCCGTCGGAGATCTGCGACGACGTGCCGGCGGTGTGGATGCCGCCCTCGAGGACGGGCTTGAGGGCCGCGAGGGATTCGAGGGTGGTCTCACGCAGGCCCTGGTCGCGACTGACGTCGATGATGTTGCCGGTGAGCTCGCCTTCCTTGGTCCGCTCGGGTGCCTTGAACGAGAGGATCTCGCGGTCGAACCGGCCCTCGTCCCAGGCCTGGCGGGCGAGGCGCTGGCTGCGCTCACCGAGTCCGTCGACGTCGGCGCGGGTGATCCCGCGGCGCTTCGCGATGCGCTCGGCCGCCTCGAACTGGTTCGGCAGGTCCACGTTCCACGAGTCCGCGTGGTACGGGCCGGCGCTGGTGCCGACGTTCGCGCCGAGCGGCACGGTGGTCATCGTCTCCACGCCGCAGGCGATGCCGACCTCGATGGCGTCCGAGGCGATGAGCCCGGCGATGAGGTGGTTGGCCTGCTGGGCCGATCCGCACTGGGCGTCGATCGTCGTGGCACCGGTGTGCTCGGGGAGTCCGGCGGACAGCCATGCCTTCCGGGAGACGTTGCCCGCCTGCGAGCCGGCCTGCGTGACGCAGCCACCGATGACCTGCTCAACGAGAGCCGGGTCGATACCGGCCTTCTCGATGAGTCCGCGCTGCGTGATGCCCAGCAACTCCTCTGCATGGAGGCCTGACAACCACCCGGCGCGCTTGCCGATCGGCGTGCGTACTGCTTCCACGATGACCGGAACGCCCATCTCCACTCCTTCGTTCACCCGGCGGAACCAGTCCGTCGTTTGCGGGTAGACGGCGCTTCGACGGAGGTGTCGAGGCCGTGCATTCAAGCTAGAACATGTTCTATCTTTGCGTCCATGGGCAGTCCTCGAAGCCTGTTCGCGGCCGCGTCTGGCCACGGTCCGACGCCTGTCTGCCGCCCACTGGAACGTAGCGGATGTTACTTGTTCCGCGGACCAAGTCCGCAGGTGGGGCCGCCTGTAGCTGCCGAAAACTAGAACAAGTTCTCATCGGGGGCTGTCGCGTGTGTCACAATGTGGTCTAATGAGATTGAAACAGGTTCTAAATCTCCAGCGAGGTGGTGTGACGTGACCCAGGCCCAGAGTGCCCCGATCGGCAGTGAGCCGACAACGGCGGATTCTGCGCGCACGAGCCCTTCCGACGTCGTCGCGAAGTGCTCGTTCATGGAGCAGGAGGGTTGGGACTTCACCAACCCTGATCTGCTCGAGCAGGGAATCCCTGTGGAGGAGTTCGCGCAGCTCCGCAAGACCGCGCCGGTCTGGTGGAACGCCCAGGCGCCCGGCAAGGGTGGTGGTTTCCACGACGGCGGGTACTGGGTGATCTCCAAGCACGCCCACATCCGCGAGATCTCCAAGAACAACGATGACTGGGAGACCAACGCGAACGGCGTGATCATGCGCTTCGAGGACGACATGACCTCGGAGCAGATCGAGATCACCAAGGCGCTGCTGATCAACCACGATCCGCCGGAGCACACCCGTCTGCGCAAGCTGGTCTCCAAGCTGTTCACCCCTCGTGCGGTGCATTCGCTCGAGGAGAAGCTCGACGACGCCGCACGCGAGATCGTCTCGCGTGCAGCGCAGAAGGGCTCCGGCGACTTCGTCAAGGACGTCGCCGTCGACCTTCCGCTGCTGGCCATCGCCGACCTCCTCGGTGTCCCTCAGGAGGATCGCGAGAAGCTGTTCGACTGGTCGAACTCGATGATGAACGCCGACGATCCGGACTACACGACGGATCCGCAGCAGGCCAACGCCGA
Source organism: Gordonia sp. GN26 (assembly GCF_054823965.1). Classification (NCBI taxonomy): domain Bacteria; kingdom Bacillati; phylum Actinomycetota; class Actinomycetes; order Mycobacteriales; family Gordoniaceae; genus Gordonia; species Gordonia sp. GN26. The sequence continues at coordinate 2,914 of NZ_JSYC01000128.1, forward strand.
GATCCTCGGCTACGGCTACCAGATGGCCGAGGAGAAGCGTCGCAACCCGGGTGACGACATCGTCACCAAACTGGTCAACGCCGACATCGACGGCCAGTCGCTCGACGAGACCGAGTTCGGCTTCTTCTTCATCCTGCTGACCGTCGCGGGCAACGAGACCACGCGTAACGCCATCAGCCACGGCATGAACGCCTTCCTCGATCACCCCGATCAGTGGGAGCTGTTCAAGAAGGAGCGGCCGGCGACCGCGGTCGACGAGATCGTCCGCTGGGCCACCCCGGTCAACGCCTTCCAGCGAACCGCCAAGCGCGACACGCAGATCGGCGGCGTCGACATCAAGAAGGGCGAGCGCGTCGGCCTGTTCTACGGATCGGCCAACTACGACGAAGAGGTGTTCGAGGATCCGTTCTCGTTCAACATCCTCCGCGACCCCAACCCGCACGTCGGTTTCGGTGGCAACGGTGCGCACTTCTGCGTCGGCGCCAACCTCGCGCGCATGGAGATCAACCTGATGTTCAACGCGCTGGCCGACCTCGTCCCCGACATCACCAAACTCGACGCACCGCGTCGTCTCCGCCACGGGTGGATCAATGGTGTCAAGGAACTCCGCGTCGACTACGGGACGAAGTGACCGCAGCTGAAGAGGCGCCCGCCTACCTGAACATCGACCGCGAGAATCATCCCGCGGTCGTGGCGGGGCGTCGTTCCCGAGAGTTCGTGGAGTCCCGCGACAAGCAGGCGTGGATCGACAACTTCGCGCCGGACGCCATCGTCCAGGATCCGGTCGGCCCCTCGATGTTCGACCCGGAGGGTGTCGGATTCCGGGGGTACGACCGCATCTCGGAGTTCTGGGACAAGTCGATCGCGGCCACCGAGAGCATCGAGTTCCGCTTCGACGAGGAGATCATCTGCGGGAACGAGGTCGCCTACATCGGCAGCATCGTCACCCACATCGCAGGTCACGTCTCCGAGGCGCGCGGCGTGTTCACCTATCACGCCGACTCGGGGGGCCGACTCTCGGCGCTCCGGGCCTACTGGGAGGTCGAGAAGACGATCAACTCGGTGCGTAGGGCCTGACCTCGCACGACGATCCGCCGCGGGCGGGACCGGTGACCACGTCACCTGTCCCGCCCGCGGTTTTTTCGTCCGATCCGCCGTTACAGCCGACGGGAAAGGCGGAAGATGAGTCGAGGGAACGTCGACACGAAAGGTGTGAGGACTCGGAGTCCGGCGCGATCGACCAGTTCGACGCGGTGTACCGCGAGCACGTTGCGGGGGTCTGGCGCTACGTGCGTACCCGCGTGCCCGGAGACGCCGACGCCGACGACGTGACCGCCGAGGTGTTCGCCAAGGCGATCCGTTCACAACGTGGCTTCGATGATCGGCGTGGCACGATCGGCGCATGGCTCATCGGGATAGCCCGGCACGTCGTGGCGGACTGGTGGGCGCGCAATGCACGAGAGGTGCCCGTGGCCGAGGTGGATGTCGACACCGACCGTCCCGGGGCCGCGGCGGAGGACCCGGAGACGGCGATGCTGCGCGCCGCAGAGGCCGATGACGTCCGCAGCAGGCTGTGGGTGCTCACCGCCCGGGAGCGTGAAGCGGTCACGCTGCGATTCGCCACCGAGCTGACCTCCGAGGAGATCGGCGCGGCGATGGGGATCTCGGCGACCGCCGCCCGGATGCTCGTCTACCGGGGCGTGGCAAAGCTGAGGGAGGTGATGCAGCAGTGACGCCGCAGGATCCGTATGAGGAGGCGGCCTTCGATCCGGTCGAGGTCGCGGCTGCTGAGCGTCTCGACGACGAGATCGCCGCCGTTCTGTCCGGTTCGGCCCGGCCGGGACCGGTAAACTCCGCGCTGGTCGCGCTGGCCGACGCGTTCCGGCGCGAGCCGTCCGCGTCGACATATGCCGCCGTGGAGCGACGGGTGGCCGAGGCGAGGCCGCGGCGGAGTCGACGGCAGTGGTTGCCGGCCCAGGTGGCCGCCGCCGTGCTCGGCGTCGTGCTGGCCGTCCACGGGGTCGTCAACATGGTTGCCGGTGAGTGGATCTCGACATCGCTCGGAGAGCCGCACAATCAACACGCGATGATCGACGGGGGTCTTGCGTTCATCGCCATCGGCGCCGCGATCGCGGTGGCGTCGACGCGGCGCCGATGGTTGCCGGTGGCGGTCATCGTCGGGGTGCCGCTCGGACTGATCATGGGTGGTCGCGGCGTGCACGAGATCGGGGTGTTCGTGTGGGGCGCCGTGGCGCACGGGGCGGCGGGGCTGGCGGCGATCGTTCTGTTGCTCGCATTCTCGGTCGCGTGGCGTTACAGCCGCAGGCGAGGACGGGAAGAACCGGTATGAGATCACTGCATCGAATCCGGAACCACATGCGTGCGTTCGGGCAAGCGAAACGTCATCGCACCGACCTCGTCCGGCAACTCGGGCGCCGGCCCCTGCTCGCCGGGGCGACCGTCGGGGTGGAGAGCGCACTGTTGCTGTCCAACAAGGTGGACCCGAAACTCAAGGAGCTCGCCGAACTCAAGGCCGCCGGGATGGTGAGCTGCGAGTTCTGCCTCGACATCGGGTCGGCGCTGGCCGTGAGTTCCGGTGTCACCGAACAGCAGATGCGCGACCTGCCGCGCTATCAGACGTCGTCGGCCTACAACGAGGTCGAGAAATTGGTCATCGCCTACGCGGAGGCGATGACCATGACCCCGGCGGTGGGGGACGACCTGGCGGACCTGCGTCGACGCCTCGGTGAACACCTCACGGAGACGCAGATCGTCGAACTCGCGATGACCGTCGCCTGGGAGAATCAGCGGGCACGGCTGAACCAGTCGCTGGGCGTCCGCCCGACCGGGATGTCCGACGGCGCGGCCTGCGCTCTGCCCGAACGGGTTTCGTAGCATTCATGCGCATATGGTGCGCATGAATGCTACGAAACGCCGGTCAGTGGAGCGGCTTGTCGGCTCCGACGAGCCACATCGAGAAGTACTGTGAGCCACCGCCGTAGGCGTGGCCCAGGGCCTTGCGGGCTCCGTCGACCTGATGGTCCCCGGCTTTGCCCATGACCTGGATCGCGGCCTCGGCGAAGCGGATCATGCCCGACGCTCCGATCGGGTTCGACGACAGCACGCCGCCCGAGGCGTTGAGCGGGATGCGGCCACCGATCTCGGTGTCTCCCGACTCGGTCAGCTTCCAGCCCTGACCCTCGGCGGCGAACCCGAGGTTCTCCAGCCACATGGGTTCGAACCACGAGAACGGCACGTAGATCTCGGCGACGTCGATCTCGTCGAGCGGGTTGCTGATGCCACCCGCCTTCCACAGGGCGGCTGCGGCGTCGCGGCCGGCCTGCGGGCTCACCACGTTGCGGTGTGCGAAGGACAGCGGCTCGGTGCGCATCGCGGTGGCGTGGATCCAGGCCACCGGGTTGCCGGCGGCGACCGCATCGTCGGCGACCTGTTCGTCACCGATGACGACCGCGCACGCACCGTCCGACGACGGGCACGTCTCGTCGTAACGGATGGGGTCCCAGAGCATCTGTGAGCTCATGACCTTCTCGACGCTCTGATCCGGCTGGTGCAGGTGCGCCAGGGGATTGAGTGCACCGTTGCGGCGATCCTTCGCCGCGACCATGGCGCCGATATGCTCGGGCGCACCCGACTGGCGGATGTAGGAGCGCACGTGCGGGGCGAAGAAGCCGCCCGCGCCGGCGCCGACCGGCTTGGTGAACGGCACCGGGATCGACAGCGCCCACATCGCATTGGACTCGGACTGCTTCTCCCAGGCGACGGCGAGCACGCGCTTGTGGACGCCGGCGAAGACCAGGGACGCGGCGACGTTCGCGGTCGAGCCACCGACCGAGCCGGCGGTGTGCACGCGGATCAGACGCTTGCCCACCGCGCCGATCGCCTCGGCCATCGCGAGCTCGGGCATCATCGAACCCTCGAAGAGGTCGGGTGCCTTGCCGATGACGATCGCGTCGATGTCGTCGAGTGAGACCTTGGAGTCGATCAGTGCCGCATCGATGGCCTCGCGGACCATCCCGGCCATCGTGACGTCGGAACGCTTGGCGACATAACGGGTCTGGCCGGTACCGAGGACCGCCGCACGGTTCTTGTGTCCCATCAGTTCCCGCCTCCGGAGTTGTTCTGGGCGCTCAGGGTGACCACCATGTTCTGCTGCAGCAGCGGACCGCTCGTCGCATGGGCGACGGCGGTTCCCGCGTTGCCGCTGAGGATTTCGTGCGCTGCGTAGCCGATGCGCTGCAGGCCGGCCGAGAACAGCGAGTTGCCGGCGAGTGCGCCGCCGGACGGGTTGATCCGCACCGAATCGGGGAGACCCAGGGCATTGCGCACGATGATCTCCTGGTGGGAGTACGGCGCGTGGATCTCGGCGACGTCGACGGCACGGTTCGCGTCGCCGAACGCGGTGTCGCCGGCGAGCTTCGTCGACGGCGAGACGGTGAGGTCCCGGGAACCGAAGTTCGGCGTGTCGATGCGATGGTCCCAACCGGTCACGAACGCCGGATTGGCCACCAGCTCACGGGCTTTGCGCTCGCTCGCGATGATGACGGCCGCAGCCGCGTCGGTGTAGGGCGCGATGTCGTGGCGGCGCAGCGGATTTGCGACGTAGTCACCCGCCAGGAGATCGTCGACCGATCCGCCGGAGGTGCGGGCGCCGATGGCGGCCATGTCGGCCTCGGTCCAGGTTCCGGCGTCGATGCCGGCGCGTGCCTGCAGCGCGGCCAGTGACCGGGCATCGGGGTGCAGGGGCGCGACCGTGTAGGGGTCGGTCTGCAGGGCGAGGGTCTGGTCGGTGTTGCCCGCGGACGGCTTGCCGAAGCCGTAGGCGAGAGCCAGGTCGACCTCGCCGGTGGCGATCTTCACCCAGGCCTCGTACAGCGCCCAGGCGCCGTCCATCTCGACGTGGGATTCGTTGATCGGCGGCATCGCACCGATCGAGTCGATGGCGGAGATGAACGAGAAGGCGCGGCCGGCAAGGTAATCCGACGACCCGCTGCACCAGAACTCGATATCGGTCCGGTTGATGCCCAGCTCGGCGTAGAGCTTGTCGAAGCAGGGGATGAGCATCTCGACACCGTTGGTGGTGCCGTGGGTTCCCTCCACGTTGGGGCTGTGGGCGAACCCGATGATCGCGATGGGTGGCAGTGTCATCAGAGGTGGTCCTTGTAGGTCTCGTACTCGGCGTCGGGTTCACCGGTGGGGGCGAAGTGGCTGATGTTGCCGATCGAGTGCTCCCACTTGTCCTCGGGTAGCCAGACGGCCTTGACGCGCATACCCATTCGGACGTCGGCGGCCTCGCAGTCGAGGATGAGGTGCAGGAAGGGGATGTCGGCGCCGTCGAGGAGCACGTAGGCCGCGACGTACGGCGGTTTGATCCGCTGGCCCTGGAACGGCACGTTGACGATGCAGAACGTCGTCACGATGCCGGTGTGCGCGAGTTCGACGCGTTCGACGGCCGGCGACCCGTCGGCGGGACTCACCCCGCGGGGCGGGAAGTAGACGCGGCCCTCGTCGACGCCCGAACCGATTCGGGTACCGATGAGCTTGCCCGCCTTCAGGCCCTCGAGGTAGACCGACTCCTCCTCGTTGGCGGAGTGGGTGATCTCGGTGGTGATGGGAGTCGGGATGACGACGAGTCCGGTGTCGGCGCCCTTCGGTGCCTCCGCGGTGTTCTCCGGTGCGGCGTCGGTGCTCTCACCCGGCGCGAAGTACGCGATGTCGTCGATGCGGCCGATCCGTGCCGCGGAGAACACCGCGTGCACACGCTGGCCGGTCGAGATGTCCGACGGCGAATCGACCGAAACCGCATGCAGCAGTGCGGTGTCCGCGCCGTCGAGTTCGATCAGGGCCCAGGCGAACGGCTTGTCGAGCGGCTGTCCGGGCACCGGGTCGTCGTGCCAGGTCCAGCTCGTGACGGTGCCGACTGTCGAGACCTCCACGATCTCCGTCGACTGCTGTCCGGTGACCGGGTCGAATTCGACCGGCGGCACAGACACTTTGCCGTCACTGCCCTTCGACCCCACGATCCGGCCGTCGCGCAGTGCGAGCGCGAACTGGCTCAGCACCGGGCCCAGCGACCGGGTGTAGTCGAAGGAGTTGATCAGGGGAGCGGTCAGGATCGGGGACTTCGGCTCGGGCACCGTGGCAACGGGACTGGCGATGGGGTTGCCGGCGGCGGGAGACGTTACGCTCATGCTCACAACTTGAGTAGAACACGTTCTAGTATTGGACACAAGATGCATGTCAGGCCGTGAGATCCGCACGGTCCGGCGAGAGGGGAGTGCGAGTGAAGCTCGGTCTGCAACTCGGTTATTGGGGTGCCGAGCCGATCCCGAACGCGCCGGAGTTGATCGCGGTCGCGGAGGAATGCGGGTTCGACGCGGTGTTCACCGCGGAGTCGTGGGGATCGGACGCGTACACGCCGCTGGCATGGTGGGGCGCGGCGACGTCGCGCATCCGACTCGGGACGGCGGTGGCCCAGTTGTCGGCACGTCCGCCGACATCGCTGGCCATGCACGCGCTGACCCTGGACCACCTGTCGAACGGCAGGCACATAGTCGGCCTCGGTGTCTCCGGGCCTCAGGTGGTGGAGGGGTGGTACGGCGAACCGTTCGGAAAACCGTTGGCGCGCACCCGCGAATACGTCCAGGTGGTCCGCGACGTGCTCGCCCGCGCCGGCAAGGTCACCAACGACGGGCCGCACTATCCGCTGCCGTACCCCGCCGACGCGCCCGGCGCCACCGGACTCGGCAAGCCACTCAAGCCGATCACCCATCCACTCCGCGCCGACCTCCCGATCTGGCTCGGCGCCGAAGGTCCGAAGAATGTCGCGCAGACCGCCGAGATCGCCGACGGCTGGCTCGCCATCTTCTTCAGCCTCGGACTCGCCGACCAGTACAACTCCTGGCTCGACGAGGGTTTCGCCCGTCCGGGCGCCCGACGCAGTCGTGAGGACTTCGAGGTCGCCGCCACCGTGCAGGTCGTCATCACCGACGACGTGGCGTCGGCGATCGAACGGTACCGGCCGTCGACGGCGCTGTACGTCGGCGGAATGGGCGCCAAGGAGAAGAACTTTCACGCCGAGCTCTACAAGCGGATGGGTTACGGCGACGCGGTCGACGAGATCGTCAGCCTGTTCCTCAGCGGCAAGAAGGCCGAGGCGATGGCCGCCGTTCCCGACGAGATGGTCCGCGAGACGATGCTCGTCGGCACTGCCGACGAGGTCCGTTCACAGATCAAGGAGTGGGAGGCCGCAGGCGTCACCATGCTGATGGTCACCGCCCGCGACACCGACACGATCCGGCAGCTCGCGACGCTGGTGTAGCACTCGCTGCTCTCTGGCCCCCTTCGCACCCCGAGGTGCGAGCGATGGTCCGCTTCGCTCCCTGAGGTGAGGGCGGTGGGTTTCCTTTGCTCCCTGAGGTGAGGTGGTGGGTTTTCTTCGACCCTGAGGTGCGGGCGGTGGCCCCCTTCGC
>NZ_JSYC01000002.1:0-96216 GCF_054823965.1 Gordonia sp. GN26
CGGCGCCGACGACGTCATGCTCGGCTACCAGAGCCTGGCCTTCCACGACGCGCTGTACGTCCGACAGGCACTGGGGTTGCGTCCTGCACCGGAGTTCGAGGCGTGGCTCGCCCGACTCGGCATGTCCGACGCCGACGGCCGAATCCTGCCGGTCGATCCGGCCTCCTCGCCGCTGCTGCCCCTGGCGGCCGGCCGATGACCACGCCCGACGAGTCCCAGCGGGCCCCGGCCCCCGGCGACGGTGACGACGTCTGGGCCGCGATGCGGCGGACCACCCGGGCGCGCATCGGTTTGGGTCGCGCCGGGAACTCACTGCCATCGCGTCGGGTGCTGGAGTTCCAGGCAGCGCACGCGGCAGCGCGGGATGCCGTCCACGACCCCCTCGACGCGGAGTCCTTCGCCGAGTCACTCGCCGATCTCGACCTCGGCGATCCGGTCGTCGTGACGAGCCGAGCGTCCGACCGAGGCGAGTATCTGCGTCGCCCGGACCTGGGGCGCATGCCCGAGGATCTGTCCGCCCTCTCCGGAACCGGCGCGGAGATCGGCATCGTCATCGCCGACGGGCTGTCGCCACGCGCGGTCGTCGACCATGCCCACGGCTTGGTGGCCGCCCTCCTCGACGCCTTCGAGGGCCGCTACACCATCGCCCCGCCGGTGATCGCCACCCAGGCGCGCGTGGCGCTCGGCGACCACATCGGTGAAGCGCTCGGCGTTACGACCCTCATCGTGATCATCGGTGAGCGACCGGGACTCTCGGTCGCCGACAGCCTCGGCATCTACCTGACCCACCTGCCCCGTCCCGGGCGCACCGACGCCGATCGCAACTGCATCTCCAACATCCACCCGCCGGACGGACTGAACTATGAGGTCGCCGCACGGGTCACCGCAGCCCTGGTCGACGGCGCGCGCAAGCTCGGCCGGTCGGGAGTTGCCCTGAAGGACACCTCGCGTCAGGCGGCCCTCGAGAACAACGACGACGCAAACGAACTCACCGTCGAGCCATCCTGACCGGACACCCGGTCGGCACCATCACATCCCGAGGATCTTGGCCTTCTGCGCGGCGAACTCGGCTTCGGTGAGAATGCCCTGCTGGTACAGCGCGCCGAGTTCTTTCAGGGCCGTGATCGTGTCCATGCCGCTCGACTGCGCCGGCGGCTGCGGCGGCTGTGGCGGAGGCGGCGATTCCGGGTACGGCGTCGGCGCGTACTGCGGGTCGGGGTACCGCTGAGCGGTCGGGTCCTGCTGGGTGACGGTCCCCTGTTGTGCCCAGCGACTCGCCTGGCGTCGAGACACCCGATTGCTCACCGCCGTGGCGGTTCCGGAGATGACGGCCGTGCGGGCGACCCCGCGGATCAGACCTGGCATGACATCTGTCCCTTCATCCTTCGATCGCGTCGAGCGTCGCGAGCAGCGCATCGACCGGGATCCGGCCCGACGCGACCACTCGTCCGCCGTTGTTGCGCAGGGCGGTGGCGAACGGAGCCGCCCACAAGTTTTCCCACACGAGAATCGCTGCGCTGGAGCCGGGTTCCAGTGCAGCGGCGGCCTCGCCGATGTCCGTGTCGTCGAGGATCGACGTCGCCGCCCCGTCGAAGATCGCGAATTCGGCGCCCAGCTCCCCGATCCCGAGTTCGGCGATGGTGCCGTCGTCCGCCTTGGTCAGGAAGACGATGTCGATGAGTCGCACGATCCCGCGGTCTATCAGGTCCATCAGGTAGGGCAACGCCTCACCCGTCGGCTGGGTCCCCGCCCACTCGACGACGACGTAGTCGACCGGGCCGAGTTCGCGATCCGCCGACTCGTCTCCGGCGGTCATGACCGCAGATCCACGACAGACCCGCTCGGCGCGGACTCGTACAGCGCGCCGATCTCGGCTGCGTACTTGGTCGCGATCGGGTTGCGGCGCAGCTTCATCGTCGGGGTCAGCTCGTCGCCACCCGGGTCCCACGCGGCCGGGACGATGGTGAACCGTTTCACCTGCTCGACCCGGGACAACTTCCCGTTGCCGGTCCGGATCGCCGCGGAGACCTCCTCGACGATCTCGGGATGCGCCGACAGTTCGGCGAGATCGGCGCCGGGCATGCCCAGCTTCTTCGCCCGCGTCGCAACCGCCTCCGGGTCGAGGACCACCAGCGCCGACACATACGGCTTCGCGTCGCCGATGGCCACGACCTGGCTGATCAACGACGACGCGGCCTTCATCGCGTTCTCGATGTTGGTGGGCGACATGTTCTTTCCGGACTCGTTGATGATGAGTTCCTTCTTGCGGTCGACGATCGTGACGTTGCCGTCGTCGTCGATGGTCGCGATGTCGCCGGTGGACAGCCAGCCCTCGGCGTCGATCGTCTCGGCCGTCTTCTCCGGTTGTTTGCGATAACCGCGCATGACCACCGGACCGCGGACGAGCAGCTCCCCGTCGGCGGCGAGCTTGACCTCCATGCCACGCACCGGGGACCCCACGGTGCCGACCCGCAGATTGTCCGGGGTGGTCATCGTCGAGACGCCGGTGGTCTCCGACATCCCCCACACCTCGAGCACGGGAATCCCCAGGCCCAGGAAGAACTTCAGCACCTCCGGCGGGATGGCGGCAGCGCCCGAACCGGCGAACGACACCTCGTCGAGCCCCAGGGCGGCGCGCACCTTGTGCAAGACCAGCTTGTCGGCCAGTCCGTGCTGGACGCCGCCGAGGAGGCCCGTCCCCTTGCCGTCGATGCGAGCCTGCGCGTTGGCCGCACCGACCCCGAAAGCCCAACCGGCGAGAGTCTTCTTGACCGGACTCGACTCCTCGGCGAGTTTGTTCTCGATGCCGGCGCGGATCTTCTGCCACACGCGCGGTACCCCGAAGAAGAACGTCGGGTGCACATCGGGCAGCGCCGCGGCGATCTCCCGCGGATCGGGCACGGTGGTGATCTGGATGCCGCGCACCATGTTCGCCGCATGCGACGACACGCGATCGGCGATGTGCGCGGCCGGGAGATAGGAGATGGCGCGATCGTCGAACCCGACCTCGAGCTTCTCGGCCAGCGCGGCCATCTCCGCGACGATGTTGCGGTGGGTGATCTCGACGCCCTTGGGCGGACCGGTGGTGCCCGACGTGTAGATCAGTGTCGCGAGGTCCTCGGGTTCCACCGCCTGCCACGACGCGGCGAAGTCGAAATCGGCCGGCGGACGGGTGTGTTCGACCTCGTCGAGTGAGATGGTGCCGTCGGCCGCGCCGTCGACGACCACGATGCGTTCGACGCCGGTGTTCGCGGCGGTGATCACCGGCAGGAACACCTGCTCGGTGATCACGACCTTGTTCTCGGCGTTGCCGAACAGGTACTCGATCTGGTCGGGGGCGCTGGTGTTGTAGATCGAGAACGGGACCGCACCGAGGTGGAGCGCCGCGGTGTCGACGAGGTGGAACTCCGGCCGGTTGGTGAGCATGATGCCGACGGTGTCCCCGCGCCCCACGCCAAGGGCAGCGAGACCGCCGGCGATCGCCTCCACACGGGTGGCGTACTGCGACCAGGTGATCTTCTGGACGCCACCGACGGTCCGGATCGCGACGGCGTCCGGACGGACGGTGACGGTCTGCTGGAACGCAGCCGGGAGGGTCGACACGTCGACCCCGGTTTCATGGGGAAAGGTGATCAGGTCTGCTGTGGTCATCTGGGCCCCTACCTGCCAGCGCAATGGTTGTGGTGCGCATCACACTAGCCACTGGCTGCAGGGGCGAGGATCAGATCAGGCAAACGTGTCCGTGATCGACAATCTGCAGGTCAAGACCGTTTGCCAAGCGAAGGACTCGAGTCGATCGGCGACAGCGTCCATGCCCCGTCACCGGTCAGTTCGAGCACTTCGGTGTGGTGCTGATCGGTGGTGCTGCGGTGGCTGACCGACACCAGGATCGTGTCCGGGAGTTCGGTGCGGACCAGTTGGTACAGCGCGTACTCGAGGCCCTCGTCGACCGCCGAGGTCGCCTCGTCCATGAACACCGCCTGCGGCTTCGTCAGCAGGATGCGGGCGAAGGCCACGCGCTGCTGCTCACCTGGTGACAGGACCTTGGCCCAGTCCTCCTCGTCGTACAGGCGTCCGACCAGATGCGGCAGGAAGACCTTCTCCAGAGCCTGCTTGATGGCCTCGTCGCCGACGTCGTCGGGCAGCGCCGGGTAGGCGACTGCTGTGCGGAGGTCACCGAGCGGGATGTAGGGCATCTGGGACAGGAACAAGGTGTGCGCGTCCGGCGGACGGGAGAACTCGCCGTCGATGAACGGCCACAGGCCGGCGAGCCCGCGGAGCAGGGTCGTCTTGCCCGAACCGGACCGGCCCTTGACGACGAGTGCGTCGCCCGGATCGAGGGAGATGTTGAGCGCGCGGATCAGCTCGTCGCCGGTCGGGGTCTTGACGTTGATGTCGGCGAGACGAACGGCCCGGTCGCGATCGACGGTGGTGATCTCGGCCATGGCGCGCGACTTGACGTCGGCATCGGCGAGTCCGTCGAGACGGATGATCGAGGCGCGCAGACCGGTGAAGTCGTCGTACGCGGTCCGGAAGAACGACAACGCGTCGTGCATCTCACCGAAGGCCGACGCCGTCTGCTGCATGTCGCCGAGTTTGATCTGGCCGTCGAAGAACCGTGGGATCTGAACCAGGTACGGAAACACCACCGCGAGCTGGCTGATGCTGAAGTTCCAGCCGACGAAGGCCATCTGGACGTGGATGATCTGCCAGTAGTTCTTGATCACCGCGGCGAAGCGTGACATCAGGCCGTTGTGCTCGACGCGTTCGCCCCGGTAGAACGCGATGTTCTCGGCCCCGTCGCGGACTCGGACGAGGGCGTAGCGGAAGTTCGCGGTGAGGCGTTCCTGCCAGAAGTTGAGTCGGATGAGCGGGCGCCCGATGGCGAACGCCACGACGCTGGTCACGAGCACGTACACCAGGACCAGCCACATCATCATCCGCGGGATCTCGACGCCGAGGAGCGTCACCGGCCCGGACAGGTCCCACAGGATCTTCGAGAACGACACGATCGAGGCGACCGCGGTCAGCACGCCGTTGGTCGACGAACCACCGCCACCCCAGAGCAGCGACGATCCGACCGAGGCGACGTTGGTGATGTCGGCCTGGATGCGCTGGTCGGGGTTGTCCACACCGGGATGGATGTCGGTCGGTTTCTGCGATGGCTCCGACGTTCGACGGAACCACTTCCGGCGCATGAGACCCGAGCTGAGGTCGACGAAACGATTGCGGTAGAAGGCCCGCCCGTTCATCCAGTCCGCGGCGGCACCGCCGGTCATCCAGCGGCGGAGGTTGATCTCGAACGCGGCGCCGACGTAGATCTCGATCATCGTCCGCACGACGTGGAGCGTCGCGAGGATTCCGAACACGGCCATCGAATGCCAGAAGGCGTCCTTGCCCAGCTGCAGCATCTCGGCGCCCTGGGGGCCGCCGGCTCCCAGTCCCTCGGCCGCGGTCTGGAGACCGGTGAACAGGTCGTTGCTGAAGTAGGAGAACAGCACGGTGATCCGCACACCGAGCAGTGCGAGCACCGTGAGCAGGGCGGCCAGTCCCCAGGCCTTGAGCCGGGTGCCCGGTTCGGTGAAAAACCCACCGATCACGCGCCACAGGGGCCGGCCCCATCGGCTGAAGCGTGCGAGCAGGAACCCGATGACGAGCATCGCGACCGCGGAGATCCCGAACGCGATGGCCAGCCACTTCAGGCTGGCCCAGACCTCGTTACCCCAGTCGATGCTGTACTCCACGCATGCTCCTACGCCTCGGATGCCGCAGCCGGAAACCGGGCGACATCGCGCCCGGCCGACTACGGCTCGTCGAAAACGACATCGACACAACGGGTCCGGGCCCTACATTGATCGGGCGAAGTTTAACCCGGGGTTCACCGCCTGTCCGGACAACCGCCACCCATGTCGAGCCGAGATCGACGGAGTTCCGGTGACTTCAGCCGAGCGGCCGGAGTACCGCACCCTTTTGGAGGGCAGCCGTCGACACCGGTTGCGAGAAGTTCGCGCCCACACGGACGATGTAGCCGGCGTCGGTGTATTCCACCCCGTCGGCCTCGAACGTCAGCCGGCAGCCCGTGTCACTGCGAAGGAACCCGGTCAGCGAGGTCTTCGCCACCTCGCCGCCCGCAGCGTCGTAGATGAACACCGGTGCCCCACGGGCGATCTGTCCGCCGCCGGGCTGTGAGGCGAGCTCCGTCGCACAGTCGGCGACGACGCCGCCCTTCGCGGTGAAGGTGGGGGTGCGGAGTACACCCAGCAGCAGTGCGCCGATCGCGACGGCCGCGAAGAGCACCATCGCGATCGCCGTACCCACGATGACCGGCACCCGGGTCTTGCGCTGCCAGGTGCGGCGCGGCAGCGGAGGGCCCGGGTCGAGCCACATCTCCTGGCCGGTGGTCATTTCCGGTGCTTCACTTCTTCGGCGGGAAATACTTGATCAGTGCCTCTTGGACCACCGAGGTCGCGAGCGTGCCGTCGCGCTTCCAGAATCGTCCCGATCCCATGCCGCGCGAACCGGTCGCCACCGGCGAACGCGTCGCGTACAGCAGCCAGTCGTCGAAGCGGAACTCGCGGTGGAACCACATCGAGTGGTTGACGGTCGCCGCGAACAACCGGTCGATGCCCCACGACAATCCATGGGTCGTGATGATGGAGTCGAGCACCGTGGTGTCCGAGGCGTAACACATTGCGGCGACGTGCATCACGGGATCGTCGGGCATCACGCCGTCGGCCTTCATCCACACCCGGTTATCGGTGAGCTTGCGCCCTGCCTCCTTCGCCTTCCAGCTCGGATCGTTGGCGAAGCGGATGTCGACCGGGTGAAGAGCATTGACGAAGGTCGCGATGCGGTCCTCGTAACCCTTGAAATGCTCACCGAGAGGGGGCAACTCCTCCGGGTAGGGCACCTGTGGGATCTCGACGGCGTGCTCGAGCCCGGCGGTGTTGTCCTGGAAGGCCACCAGCATCGTGAAGATCTCTTCGCCGTCCTGCTTGGCGGTGACCTGCCGGTTGGCGAACGACTTGCCGTCGCGGAACCGGTCGACGTGGTACTCCATCGGCTTGGTGACGTCGCCGCCGCGGATGAAGTGCGCGTGCAGAGCGTGGATCGGCGGGTTGCCGCGGGTGAGGCTGCGTGAAGCGGCCACCACGCCCTGCCCGAGGAGCTGCCCGCCGAAGGTGCGAGCGGTGACCTGCTCCGGGTGGTGCCCGATGAACACGTCCTCGTCGCGACGTTCGACGTCGAGCAGTGCCAGCAGCTTGCCGAGATCCCCGGTCTGTTCCACGGTCATGGCCTTCACCCTAGTGACAGACCGGGGCCCACCGCCTCAGTGGTCTCCTTCAACGCCCCGGCGTCAGTGGTCCTGCTCGCCGATGCGGTGCACGTGGATCATGTTGGTCGAGCCGACGGTGCCGGGCGGGGCACCGGCCACGATGACCACCACGTCGCCCTCGGACAGACGGCCGATGCGCAGCAGCTGATGGTCGACCTGATCGATCATGTGATCGGTGGTGTCGACGTGGTCGACGATGAAGGTCTCCGTGCCCCAGCTCAGGGCCAGCTGACTACGCACCTCCTGCGTCGGTGTGAAGGCCAGCAACGGCAGGCGCGAGTGCAGGCGGGCGAGGCGTCGGACGGTGTCGCCGGACTGGGTGAACGCGACGAGAGCCTTCACCTCGAGACGCTCACCGATGTCGCGGGCGGCGTAGGAGATGACGCCGCGCTTGGTGCGGGGCACATGCGAGAGCGGCGGCACGTCGCGCGGGCCGGTCTCGACGGCCCGACAGATGCGGTCCATCGTGCGGACGGTCTCGAGCGGGTACTTGCCCACCGACGTCTCGCCGGACAGCATGACCGCGTCCGCGCCGTCGAGCACCGCGTTCGCGACGTCGGAGGCCTCGGCGCGGGTGGGGCGCGAGTTCTCGATCATCGAGTCGAGCATCTGGGTCGCGACGATCACCGGCTTGGCGTTCTCGCGGGCCATCTGGATGGCCCGCTTCTGGACCAGCGGCACCTCCTCGAGCGGCAGCTCGACACCCAGATCGCCGCGGGCGACCATGATCGCGTCGAACGCCAGGACGATCGCCTCGAGGTTTTCGATGGCCTCCGGCTTCTCCAGCTTCGCGATGACCGGCACCCGGCGACCCACGCGGTCCATGACCTCGTGGACGAGTTCGATGTCGGACGGGCTGCGCACGAACGACAGGGCCACCAGGTCGACGCCCAGGCCGAGTGCGAATTCGAGGTCGGCGACGTCCTTCTCCGACATCGCCGGCACCGAGACGCTCATACCCGGCAGCGACAGACCCTTGTTGTTGCTGACCGGACCGCCCTCGGTGACGGTGCAGACCACGTCGTTGCCGTCGATCGAGGCGACCGTGAGCCCGACCTTGCCGTCGTCAACGAGGAGTCGGTCGCCGGGGCTCGCGTCCTCGGACAGGTGCTTGTACGTGGTGGAGACGCGGTCGTGGGTGCCCTCGACATCGTCGACGGTGATCCGGACCTCCTCCCCCGTCTCCCAGACGGTGGCGCCGTCGCAGCCGTCGAATCGGCCCAGCCGGATCTTGGGGCCCTGCAGGTCGGCGAGGATGCCGACGGCCTTCTCCGCAGCATCGGAGGCCTTGCGGACGCGCGCGTAGACGGCAGCATGGTCCTCATGCTTGCCGTGGCTGAAGTTCATCCGGGCCACATCCATACCGCTGGCGACGAGTTCCTTGAGCTTTTCGTCGCTGGAAGTGGCCGGACCCATGGTGCAGACAATCTTGGTTCGCCGAGTCACAACCTCACCTTAGTCCCGTCGGAGAAGCATCTCCACGCGCCGCCGAAGTCGTCACCCAGGGGCCATGTGGTGTTGTCGCTGGTGACAGCCCGCTACTTTCCGGTACGGATTTCGCGTCACACGGGCAGCCCGCGCGTGTTCCCCGTGCTCGCCGGCCCAGGGATCCGCGACCCGCGCGACCGTCAGCGCACGGACAGTGGCAGTGCTGCCGGACGAACCGGTGACGGGAGGTCGGATTCGCCGACGAGGAACTCGTCGACGGCCCGGGCCGCCGACCTGCCCTCGGCGATCGCCCACACCACCAGCGACGCGCCACGGTGGGCGTCACCGCACACGAAAACGCCGGGAGCGTCGGTCTGCCAATCACTTCCGCAGGAGATGGCCCCACGCCTGTTGGGTTCGATCTCCAGACCCGACAGCAGCTCGCCACGCTCGACACCGGCGAAGCCGATCGCGAAAAGTGCCAGCTCACAGGGGATCTCGAATTCCTCCCCGATGGGTTTGATCTCGCGTCGGCCGTCGGCGTCGCGCTGCACCTCGACCTCGGCGAGCACCATGGTGGTGACGTTGCCATCGTCGTCTCCGACGAAACGCTGTACCGCGACCTGATGCATGCGCTCGCCGCCCTCGGCATGGGCGCTCGAGGTCCGCATGACCAGCGGCCAGGTCGGCCACGGGGACCGTTCGTCGTCGCGTTCACCGGGCAGTTCCGGGTTGTAGTCGAGCTGCACCACCGACGCCGCACCCTGCCGGTGGGCGGTGCCCAGGCAGTCCGCGCCGGTGTCGCCGCCGCCGATGATCACGACATGCTTGCCTGCCGCGGTGATCGGCGACGGGCCGTCGCCCTCGCATTCGCGGTTCGCGGGTACGAGATGTTCCATCGCCAGATGGACACCGTTGAGCTCGCGGCCGGGCACCGGGTTGTCGCGGGCCTCCATCGCGCCGATGGCCAGGACGACGGCGTCGTGGCGGGCCTTGAGGTCCTCGACCGACAGTTCGGTTCCGACGTCGCAGTTGGTGACGAATTCCGTTCCCTCGGCGCGCATCTGGGCGATGCGTCGGTCGATGTCGGACTTCTGCAGCTTGTACTCCGGGATGCCGTAGCGCAGCAGCCCGCCGAGCCGGTCGTCCCGCTCGTAGACGGTCACGTCATGGCCTGCGCGCGTGAGCTGTTGCGCCGCAGCGAGTCCCGCCGGACCGGAACCGACCACGCCCACCGACTTGCCGGTCTTGGACTCCGGCGGCTCGGGGCCGATGACGCCCTCGGCCCACGACTCGTAGGCGATCGTCTTCTCGATGCGCTTGATGGTGACGCTGCCACCGGTCGCGCGCTCGGAGATCGACAGGACGCAGGCGGCCTCGCACGGCGCCGGGCACACCATCCCGGTGAACTCGGGGAAGTTGTTGGTCGCGTGCAGCCTGCTGCTCGCCGCGTCCCACCGGCCGCGGCGGACCAGGTCGTTCCATTCCGGGATCAGGTTGCCCAGCGGGCAACCCGCGGTTCCGGAGTGACAGAACGGGATACCGCAGTCCATACATCGGCGCGCCTGGGTGCTGACCTCCGCGAGCACCTTCGTCGGGTCGTCGGCGTGCACGTAGACGTCGTCCCAGTCCTGGACGCGCTCGACGACCGGTCGGTACTTCGCTTCTTTCTTCGGGACCTCCAGGAACCCGCGCGGATCAGCCACGTGCCGCCTCCATGATCGCTGAATCGACGTCGCGTCCCTCGGCCTCGGCCATCCGGGCCGCGTCGAGAACACGCTTGTAATCGGTCGGCATGACCTTCGTGAACGCCAGGCAGCGTCGGGGCCAGTCCGCGAGGATCGACGCACCGATCGCCGAGCCGGTCAGTTCGGTGTGCTTGGTGATGGTCTCCTTGAGCCAGGCGAGGTCGTCGGGGTCGGGGCGCATGAGCTTGACCATCGCCATGTTGACCTTGTCGGGGTCGAGGTCGTGCACGAAGGCGATGCCACCCGACATCCCGGCCGCGAGATTGCGCCCCGTCGGACCGAGGACCACCACACGCCCGCCGGTCATGTATTCGCAGGCATGGTCGCCCACACCCTCGACGACCGCTGTCGCACCCGAATTGCGCACCGAGAAGCGCTCGCCGACGCGGCCGCGGAGGAACACCTCACCCGACGTCGCGCCGTAGAGGATGGTGTTGCCCGCGATGACCTGGTCCTCGGCGACGAACCAGGAGTCGGGATGCGGGGCCACGACGATCTTGCCGCCGCACAGCCCCTTGCCGACGTAGTCGTTCGTGTCGCCGCTGAGTTCGATCGTCACCCCCGGCGGGAGGAACGCGCCGAGCGACTGCCCGGCCGAACCCTCCAGCTTCACCACGATCGTGTCCTCGGCCAGGCCCTCGGCACCATAGCGACGGGTGACCTCGGCGCCGAGCAACGTCCCGACGGTCCGGTTGACGTTGCGCACCGGCAGTTCGAGCGTCACCGGGTGGGCGTCCTCCAAGGCCCCCTCGGCGAGTTGGATGAGCGTCTGGTCGAGCGCACGATCGAGGGCGTGATACTGCTCCCGCACCCGCCGGGAAGGACACTTTCCCTCAACTTTCCGGAAGATCGGCGTCAGATCCAGGCCCTTCGACTTCCAATGCGCGACAGCGGAATCGGTGTGGAGTCGCTGCGACTGCCCGATCGCCTCGTCGAGGGTGCGGTAGCCCAGCTGCGCCAGATACTTCCGCACGTCCTCGGCGATGAACCGGAAGAAGTTGACCAGGTGGTCGACCTGGCCGGTGAAACGCGAACGCAGCAGCGGGTTCTGGGTCGCCACACCGACCGGGCAGGTGTCGAGGTGACACACGCGCATCATGATGCAACCCGCCACGATGAGCGGTGCGGTGGAGAAGCCGTACTCCTCGGCGCCGAGGAGGGCGGCCATGATGACGTCGCGGCCGGTGCGCAGCGCACCGTCGCACTGCACGGTGATGCGGTCGCGCAGACCGTTGAGCATGAGCGTCTGCTGGGCGTCGGCCAGGCCGATCTCCCACGGCGTGCCCGCGTGCTTCAGCGAGGTCAACGGCGACGCACCGGTTCCGCCGTCGTGGCCGGAGATCAGCACGACGTCGGCATGCGCCTTGGAGACGCCGGTCGCGACTGTGCCCACGCCGACCGCGCTGACCAGCTTGACGTGGATGCGCGCCTGCGAGTTGGCGTTCTTCAGGTCGTGGATCAGCTGCGCGAGGTCCTCGATCGAGTAGATGTCGTGGTGCGGAGGCGGCGAGATCAGCGCGACACCGGGCGTCGAGTGCCGGGTCTTGGCGATCCACGGGTACACCTTGTACGCCGGAAGCTGGCCGCCCTCACCGGGTTTCGCACCCTGCGCCATCTTGATCTGGATGTCGGTGGCGTTGATCAGGTAGTCGCTGGTGACACCGAACCGTCCGGACGCGACCTGCTTGACCGCGCTGCGTCGTTCCGGGTCGTAGAGGCGGTCGACGTCCTCGCCGCCCTCCCCCGAGTTCGACCGCCCGCCGATCTTGTTCATCGCCATCGCGATCGTCTCGTGCGCCTCGGCGGAGATCGAGCCGTAGCTCATGGCGCCGGTGTTGAAGCGCTTCATGATCTCCTCGACCGGTTCCACCTCCTCGATCGGGATCGGTTCGCGCGCATCGAGATCGAACTCGAACAGGCCGCGGAGCGTGCCACCCTTGCGCGACAGCCGGTTGACCTCGTCGGAGTACTTCTGGAAGATCTCGGCCTGCCCGGTCTTGGTGGCGTGCTGCAGCAGGAACACGGTCTCCGGGGTGAAGAGATGCAGCTCGCCTTCCCGGCGGTACTGGTATTCGCCACCCGAGTCCAGACGCCGGTAGACCTGCTCGGTCGGGTTCTCCGGGAACGCCCGATGATGCCGGATGCGTACTTCCTCGGCGAGCTCGTCGAGACCGACGCCCTCGATGCGCGACACCGTGCGGGTGAAGTATTCGCGCACGACCTCCGACGACAGACCCACGGCCTCGAAAGCCTGTGCGGCGGTGTAGGAGCTGATGGTCGAGATCCCCATCTTGCTCATCACCTTCAGCACCCCCTTGCCGAGTGCCTCGAGATAGTTGCGGATGGCCTTCGACGGGGTGACGCCGATCAGCTCGCCCTCCGCGATGAGGTCCTCGATCGTCTCGAGCGCCAGGTACGGATTGACCGCGGCCGCACCGAAACCGATGAGCGTGGCGATGTGGTGGACCTCGCGGGCGTCGCCGGATTCGACGACCAGCGCGACACGGGTGCGTTCCTTGGTGCGCACCAGATGATGGTGGACGGCCGAGATGGCCAGCAACGACGGGATCGGTGCGTGATCCTTGTCGGTCAGACGGTCGGAGATGACGAGGGTGGTGTGTCCCTCGGCGATCGCCTGGCTCGCCCGCCGGCGCAGGTCCTCGAGGGCGGCCCGAAGGCCTTCTCCCCCTTCGTCGACCTCGTACAGCGCGCGCAGCACCTTGGCCGACAGGCCCGGGTGGTCACCGTCGTCGTTGATGTGGACCAGCTTGGCGAGGTCGGCGTTGTCGAGAACCGGCCAGTGCAGCATGATCTGACGGCACGACGCGGCGGTGGGGTCGAGCAGGTTCTGCTCAGGACCCATCACACGCCCCATCGAGGTGACGATCTCCTCGCGGATCGCATCCAGCGGCGGGTTGGTGACCTGTGCGAACAGCTCGACGAAGTAGTCGTACAGCAGCCGGGAACGCCGCGACAGCACGGCGATGGGGGTGTCGGTACCCATCGAGCCGAGGGGCTCGTATCCCGACGCCGCCATCGGCGTGAGCAACACTCGGAGATCCTCTTCGGTGTACCCGAACGAAAGCTGGCGGCGGACCACGGTGTCGTGGTTGGGTTGGAAGACTGGGCGTTCGGGCAGCGTGGCGATGTCGAGGAGGCCGGCGTGCAGCCACTCGTCGTACGCCTCGGCGTTCATCAGCTCGCCCTTGATCTCCTCGTCGGGGATGATCCGGCCCTGGGCGGTGTCGATGAGGAACATGCGGCCCGGTTCGAGGCGGCCCTTGCTGATGACGTCGTCGACCGGGACGTCGAGGACCCCCGCCTCGGAGGCGAGGATGATGCGGCCGTCGCGGGTCTGCCACCAGCGGCCGGGACGCAGGCCGTTGCGGTCGAGGACCGCGCCGACGACGGTGCCGTCGGTGAAGGTGACGCACGCCGGACCGTCCCACGCCTCCATCAGCGACGCGTTGAACTGCAGGAACGCGCGGCGCTTCGGGTCCATGTCGGGGACGTTCTCCCACGCCTCGGGGACCATCATCATCACCGCATGCGGCACGCTCCGACCACCGAGGTGCAGCAACTCGAGTACCTCGTCGAGCGACGCCGAGTCCGACGCCTCGGGAGTGCAGATCGGGAAGGCGCGCTTGAGGTCGCCGGGGATGAGATCGGTCTCGAGCAGGGCCTCGCGGGCGCGCATGCGGTTGCGGTTGCCGCGCACCGTGTTGATCTCGCCGTTGTGGGCGACGAACCGGAACGGGTGCGCGAGCGGCCACGACGGGAACGTGTTGGTCGAGAACCGCGAGTGGACGATCGCTATTGCGCTCTCACACCGGTCGTCGCGCAGGTCCGCGTAGTACAGCGGCAGCTGCATCGTGGTGAGCATGCCCTTGTAGACAATGGTGCGGCTCGACAGCGACGGGAAGTAGACGCCGGTGCCCGCCTCCTCGATCTCCGGGGTGACGCGCTCGGCCTGCTTGCGGAACGGGTAGATGAAGCGGTCAAGGGCGACGCCACCGATGCGCTCGGCACCCGGCTCGGGGTCGACGGTGACGAACAGCTGCATCATGTACGGCATACAGGCGACGGCGGTACCACCGATGTCGGCGTGCTCGTGGTCGACCGGGACGTCGCGCCAGCCGAGGATCGTGATGCCCTCGTCGGCGGCGAGCGCCTCCACCCGCGCAATCGCCTGCCGCCGCAGTTCCTCGTCCATCGGCAGGAAGCAGGTACCCGCGGCGTAGGTGTGGGAACCGTCGGCGGCCGGCTCCGGGAGTTCGAAGTCGACGGTCGCACGCAGCAATTCGTCGGGCAGCTGGATCAAGATGCCTGCGCCGTCACCGCTGTTGGTCTCGGCGCCGGCAGCCCCGCGGTGTTCCAGATTCTCCAGCGCCAGCAGGCCGTCGGCGACGATCGAATGCGAACGACGGCCGTGGATGTCCGTCACCATCGCGACGCCACACGAGTCGACCTCGGCCTCCGGGTCGTACAGGCCCTGCTTGGCCGGGAGCGCAGAAAACAGCATCACTACCTCCACTCGATCCGGAACGGATCGCTGCTGAGTGTCCACTGGGACAGCACTGGCCCGAGGAGTATTGCGCGGCGAGCGAATGACCGTGCCGAGATCGGTACCGGGCTGAGTCGAAACCGTCGCGACCCGAGGGTCGAGGCGATCGGTACCGGGCGGTCGGAGATCGCGCGTCGTGAAATTCGATCGTATCCGAACACCACGGCAGACGCGTGTGCTCGACGGCTGTGATACTCGCGACCGGGAGCCAGGCGCCGGCGGTGGTTCGGCGCGGGCTGTCTCCTGGGGCGCGGATGAAATCCGCCCCTGGAATCCGCCCTGTACAGCTGCGCCGGCGACATATTGTCGCCCGCCGCCCCCTGGAGGGCGCAGATCAGGGGCGGATTTCGGCCTCAAGGATCGGCGCCCAGCGGTCGGACAGCTGCAGCGCGACCACACCACTGAAAACCGCCCCCGAAAACAACCCTGCACAGACGCACCAACGACATATTGTCGCCGGTCGCCCCATGGAGGGCGCAGATCAGGGGCGGTTTTCAGGCTCGGTTTACCAGCGCCGGGTAGATCAGGAACGACGCCGACGACGACCGAACCGGGAGGCGACCCGGCGGCGGAGACTGCTTGCCGCGCCGGTCCCGCCGACGTCGGTGGCTCTTGTGACGGCCGGATCCGCAACTGGCGAATCTGCATCGCCGCCGTGTACGTCACCGGCTTCTACGTCAGCGGTTGCAGCGTCATCGGTTGCAGCATCAGACGGTCCCGGGTCGGCATCAGCCGCGTCTGTCGCAGCGTCCTCAGAATTCGCGGCGTCGGTTGCTGTGTCCTCGGGTTCGACGATGCCGGTTGCTGTGTCCTCAGACTCTACGACGCCGGTTCCCTCGTCCTCAGACTCTACGACGCCCGATGCCTCATCCTCGGAATCCGGGGAGCCGGTTGCCTCATCCTCAGACTCGACGACGACGGATGCCGTGTCCTCCGACTCCGCGACACTGCTTGCTGTGTCCACGGATTCGACGACCTCGGCGGGCGCGGCCTCGGAATCCGCGACGCCACCGTCCGCGTCCTCGGTTTCGGCGACGTCGGCTGCCTCGTCCTCGGACTCGACGACACTGCTTGCAGTGTCCTCAGATTCGACGACGTCGGCAGGTGCGGCCCCGGGGTCCGCGACGCCACCGTCCGCGTCCTCTGTTTCGACGACGCTGCCCGCCTCGTCCGCCGCTGCTTCAACCGGCGCTCCGCCTGCGGCCTCGGTTGCCGGTGCTTCCGCGACGGCGGGCTCATCGTCCCCCGTCTCGGATTCGGTGATCTCTTGTTCGGCGACCTCGAGCTCAGCAACCTCAGCGGATCCGGCTTCGTCGGGCTCCGCCACCTCGGACTCGGCTGCTTCGGGCACCACTTCGGCTTCCTCGGCTTCAGGTTCCGCAATTTCGGTCTCCACGACCGCGGCATCGTCGACCACCGGAACCACCGGCTCAACAGCATCGGCGTCGGCCGCCGAGTCGTCTTCGGGGCTCGACTCATCGGCGGCGGCTTCGTCCGCGGGCTCGTCGACCGTGGGCTCGTCGTCCGCTGTCTTCACGGCCGCGGGTGCGGCGGGGACACGAGTGGTCTCGATGTTGTCGGCCTCGGCGTCGAGGGCGTCCAAGGTGTCCACCTCCGCCGGCGGCTGCTCGCCTTCGACAGCGTCGAGGTCGTCGAAGTCCTCGTCGTACCAGTCGTCAACGTATCCGGCGACGCCCTGTTCCTCGAGTTCGGCGGCACGTTCGGGGTGGTACATCTCCAGGCCCTGTTCCCGACCCTTGGGCGCGACCACGAAGTAGACGATCGCGCACACGAACACGAGGGCGGCGGTGAAGAGGTTCGGGCGGATGCCGGCGATGTAGTTGGCGACGGCGGCACGGTCGTCGCGCAGCATCTCGATGAAGAACCGGCCGAGGCAGTAGCCGGCGATGTACAGCGCGAACAGTCGGCCGTGGCCGATGCGGAACCGGCGGTCGATGACCACGAGGAGGATCACGATAAGGACGTTCCACAGCAGTTCGTAGAGGAACGTCGGCTGGACCACGGCGACCACGACACCGTTCGACTTACCGTCGATCAGACCCGCGTTGGCATACCCGGCCTTGTTGACCCGCTCGTAGATCTCCAGGCCCCACGGCAGGGTCGTCTCACGGCCGTACAACTCCTGGTTGAAGTAGTTGCCGAGCCGACCGATGGCCTGGGCCAACAGGATCGGCGGGGCGATCGCATCGCCGAAGGCCGGCAGTCGGATGCCGCGGCGTCGGGCGCCGATCCAGGCACCGACCGCACCGAGCGCCACCGCGCCCCAGATTCCGAGACCGCCGTCCCAGATCCGCAGCGCGTCGAGCGGGTCCTTGGGGGCGTCGGCGCCGAAGTAGGTCTTCCAGTCGGTGATCAGGTGGTAGAGACGGCCACCGAGGAGACCGAACGGGACGGCCCAGATCGCGACGTCGAGGACCTCGCCTTCCTGCCCCCCGCGTGCGACCCAACGGCGATTGCCCCACCAGACCGCGATGATGATCCCCGCGATGATGCACAGCGCGTACGCACGCAGCGGGAACGGTCCGATTTCCCACACTCCCTGGGGCGGACTGGGGATGTAGGCGAGCATCGTCGTGGTCGGCGCGTTCACGGTGCAACCCTAACCGACACGGCACTCACTCCCGCGCCGTCTGGTTACCGGGGCGCGCCTGGCGTCCGTACGGACCTCGGGTAGTCCGACCCCACTCGACCAGCAGCCGGGCGGCTGAGCTCTGTCAGACAGCAGCGTGGCGCGAACGCACACCCTCGGCGAGTTCGCCGACGAGCGAGGCCAGGCGGTCCTGACCGGCCTTGGCGGCGGTCACCAGCGCCGAGCCGACGATGACGCCGTCGGAGTAGGACGCGATCTGGGCGGCCTGCTCACGGTTGCGGACACCGAGTCCGACGCCGATCGGGATGTCGGAGTACTCGCGGACGCGGGCGCACAGCTCGGGAGCCATGTCCGACACCGCGTCGCGCGCACCGGTGACACCCATCGTGGACGCTGCATAGACGAATCCACGGGACGCGTCGACGGTCAGCGCGATGCGCTCGGTCGTCGACGACGGTGCGACGAGGTAGATGCGGTCGAGTTCGTACTCATCGGAGGCGGCGTGCCACTGGGCGCCCTCTTCGGGGATCAGGTTAGGCGTGATGAGTCCGGCGCCGCCGGCGTTGGCGAGGTCCCGCGCGAAGTTCTCGACGCCGTACTGCAGCACCGGGTTCCAGTAGCTCATGACGACTGCGGTGCCGCCGGCCGAGCTGATCGCCTCGACCGCGGTGAAGACGTCGCGCACCCGCACGCCGTTGGTGAGGGCGAGGTCGGCGGCCTCCTGGATCGTCGGACCGTCCATCACCGGATCGGAGTAGGGCACGCCCACCTCGATGATGTCGCAACCGGCGTCGACCATCGTCCGGAACGAGGTCAGCGAATCGTCCAGCGTCGGATAGCCCACGGGGAGGTATCCGATGAGGGCGCTGCGGTTCTCCTCGCGGCACTTCTCGAAAACCGGTCCGGTCTTCGACGAGATCGTGTCTGCGCTCATGCCTGCTCTCCCGGCTGTCCGTCGGTGGCCTTTGCCTCGTCCTGCGACGGCGGCGGGTCGAAGAGACCGAACCAACGCGCAGCGGTGTCGACGTCCTTGTCGCCGCGCCCGGAGAGGCTGACGACGATGATCGCACCCTCGCCGAGTTCCTTGCCGAGCTTGAGTGCACCGGCGACCGCGTGCGCGGATTCGATGGCGGGGATGATCCCCTCGCGACGGCTCAGCAGCGCGAGCGCATCCATCGCCTCGGTGTCGGTGATCGGTCGGTACTCGGCCCGGCCGGTGTCCTTGAGGTAGGCGTGCTCGGGTCCGACGCCCGGGTAGTCGAGACCGGCGGAGATCGAATGGGATTCGGTCGTCTGCCCGTCCTCGTCCTGCAGCAGGTATGAGTAGGCGCCCTGGAACGCGCCCGGCGTCCCGCCGGTGAAAGTCGCAGCGTGACGGCCGGTTTCGACGCCGTCGCCGGCCGCCTCGAAACCGACGAGACGGACGCCCTCGTCGTCGATGAAGGGGTGGAAGATACCGATGGCGTTGGAACCGCCACCGACACAGGCGGTCACCGCGTCGGGCAGGCGTCCGGCCTTGTCGAGGATCTGGGCACGGGCCTCGAGACCGACGACGCGCTGGAGATCGCGGACCATCACCGGGAACGGGTGCGGGCCGGCGGCGGTGCCGAAGCAGTAATAGGTGTTGTGCGCGTTGGTGACCCAGTCACGCATGGCCTCGTTGATGGCGTCCTTCAGGGTGGCCGAACCGTTGTCGACGGCGATGACCTCGGCGCCGAGCAGACGCATCCGGGCCACGTTGAGCGCCTGGCGGTCGGTGTCGACGCGACCCATGTAGATCACGCACTCGAGGCCCAGGAGCGCACATGCGGTGGCGGTGGCCACGCCGTGCTGACCGGCGCCGGTCTCTGCGATGATGCGGTTCTTGCCCATGCGCTGGGCCAGAAGCGCCTGTCCGAGTACGTTGTTGATCTTGTGTGAACCGGTGTGGTTGAGGTCCTCACGCTTGAGGAAGATCCGTGCTCCCCCGGCGTGCTCGGCGAGGCGCTTCGCCTCGTACAGCGGTGACGGCCGGCCGGCGTAGTCACGCTGCAGACGGTCGAGTTCGTTCAGGAAGTCGTCGTCGTTGCGGATCTTGTTGAAGGTCGTGGTGACCTCGTCGATGACCGCCATCAGTGCTTCGGGCACATGCCGTCCGCCGTAGACGCCGAAGTGGCCGCCCTCGTCGGGTTCGATCGACGTACGCGTCGTCAGGCCGGTGCTGGCCGGCGGGAGCACGGTCGCGGAGGAGTCGGGATGGGCCGAATCAGGTTGGGCGGTCACTACATCTCACAGTCGATCGGGCCGACGACGACATGGACCGAACACGGCCCGAAGACGTATGTCAGCGAACTGGTTTCGGGCACGACGGGTGGGTACCCGCGGTGACCAGCTCACGCACGGCGGCGCGGGGGTCACCACTTGTCACGAGTCCCTCACCCACCAGGACGGCGTCGGCGCCTGCGCCGGCATAGGCCAGCAGGTCGGCGGTGCCGCGCACGCCCGACTCCGCGATGCGGATGATCTCGGTCGGCAGGCCGGGGGCGATCCGCGAGAAGGTGTCCCGCTCGACCTGGAGGGTCTTGAGATTGCGGGCGTTCACGCCGACGACCGAGGCGCCGGCCTCGAGGGCACGGTCGGCCTCTTCTTCGGTGTGGACCTCCACGAGGGCGGTCATGCCGAGGCTCTCGGTGCGGTCGAGCAAGGAGGCGAGGACGTTCTGTTCGAGGGCTGCGACGATCAGCAGGATGACGTCGGCGCCGTGGGCGCGGGCCTCGTGGATCTGGTACGGACCGACGATGAAGTCCTTGCGCAGGACCGGGATGTCGACCGCGGCGCGAACGGCGTCGAGGTCGGCGAGCGAGCCGTGGAAGCGACGCTCCTCGGTCAGCACGCTGATGATGCGGGCGCCGCCGTCTTCGTAGGCCTTGGCCAGGTCGGCAGGGTCGCCGATCGCGGCCAGCTCCCCCTTCGACGGGCTCGCGCGCTTCACCTCGGCGATCACACCGATACCGGGTTGACGGAGTGCGGCCATGGCGTCCCGGGGAGCGGGAGCCTTCGCCGAGGCGGCCTTGACGGCAGCGAAATCGGTCACCGCTTCACGTGCGGCGACGTCGGCTTTGACTCCCTCGATGATCGACTCGAGAACGTTGGGCATGCTCACAGCGACTCCGCTCCCTTCCGCTCGTCGTGTGGTCTCAGGGTAGACCGACAGTCCCGGCGACCTGTCGCCGGGTTGGCCGATTCTCCCCGAAACGGGAACGGTCCTGGACTATGGCGCATATCTCAGCCTGTCGTGCGCGTCTCGGCGAGACGTCGGGCCGGGTCACTGCTCGCCCGGAGGGTCAGCGGTCGTCCGGATCGGACGAATCGGTGGGGTCGATGCCCGTGTCGAGCGCGTCCCACATCATGCGCTCGTTGGCGTCCGGGTCGTCGGCGGACCGCCCGTCCTTTCCGCCGGTCGCGGCGCCGCCGGCGGCCGGGGTGTCCCCGGCGTTCGTGGCGTCGGCCGCGGCCGCCTTCTTCCGCCGCTCGTAGTCGGCGAAGATCTCGGTCTCGAGCTCCTCGCGCCGGGCTGCGGGAGTCTTGTACTTCGACGACATCGTCGCACCTTTGGCGACCCGGAGCAGCACAACCGCGGCGGCGACGGCACACACCGTGCCCAGCAGGACCAGTGCGGCGGGCAGCCATTGGGTGTCGGTGTAGAGGACGATGTACCGGTCCGGGATGTCCCCGGCGTCGGCGGCGTACTCGGAGTCGGCGCCGCCGGCGATCAGGGAGATCGCCGGGAAAGCGGCGAGCACGCCACCGGCGGCGACAAGCAGCGCGACCAGGCGCAGCCCCCAACCGCGCACCGACAGCACCGCGGCGATGCCGGCGAGGTAGACCAGGGCGAGCGGCGTGAGCCACGGACTCCAGTCCGCACCCTTGACGTCGAAGGCGCGCTGAGGTGAGAGGCCGTCTTCGGCGGAGACGGTCGCCCAGGTCAGTCGGCTCGCACCCCAGAATGCGGCAGCGGTGGCCAGCATCAGGACCGCCGCGATCATCTGCGGCCGTCGCGAGGACTTCGGCTTGGTCTGGGATGCCTCGTGCTCCGCGGGTGTCACGCGTTGTCTCCTGACGGGGTCTCCCCGACCCTGTTCATCGTCGACGCGGCGGCGACGGCGTTGAGCACCGCGGTCGCCTTGTTGCGCGCCTCGTTGTACTCGTATTCGGGCTCGCTGTCGGCGACCACGCCGCCACCGGCCTGCACGTAGGCCTGGCCACGCGCGAGGAGCGCGGTGCGGATGGCGATCGCGGTGTCGGCGTTGCCGGCGAAATCGAGGTAGCCGACGATGCCGCCGTAGAGGCCGCGCCGTGTCTTCTCGTGTTCGTCGATGAGCTCCATCGCGCGCACCTTGGGTGCGCCGGTGAGGGTGCCGGCCGGGAAGCAGGCGGTCACCGCGTCGAGCGCATGCTTGTCCTCGCGCAGGGTGCCCGACACCGTCGACACCAGGTGCATGACGTGGCTGTACCGCTCGATGTGGCGGTAGTCGCTGACCTTCACGGTGCCGGGGACGCACACGCGGCCGAGATCGTTGCGGCCGAGGTCGACGAGCATGAGGTGTTCGGCGTTCTCCTTCTCGTCCTCGAGAAGGCCCTTGCCGAGCAGCTGATCCTCTTCCTCAGTGGCGCCACGCCAGCGCGTACCCGCGATGGGGTGCGTGGTGGCGATGCGGTCGGCGACGGTGACCAGGGCCTCCGGGCTGCTGCCAACGATCGTGAACGGCTTGCGGGCGATCGCGTCGGGGGCCGCGGTGTCGCTGTCGGCCTCGGTTCCCGGCATCCGCAGCAGGTACATGTACGGGCTGGGATTGGAGGCGCGGAGCACGCGGTAGACGTCGAGCGGATCGGCGTCGGTGTCCATCTCGAATCGCATCGAAGGAACGACCTGGAAGGCCTCGCCCGCCTCGATCTCGCCGACGAGACTCGTGACGATCTCGCTGTACTCCTCGAGCGTGCGCTGCGCGGTGAAGTCCGGCTTGGGCCGGTCGAAGGTCGAGACGGTCGACGACGCGGGTGCGGCGAGCGCCTCGGTCATCCGGTCCAGACGGGCCACGGCGTCGGCGTAGGCCTCCTCGACGCGCTCGTCGGAACCGTCCCAGTTGACCGCGTTGGCGATCAGCGTGATCGTGCCCTCGTGGTGGTCGACGGCCGCGAGGTCGGTGGCCAGCACCATCATCAGGTCCGGCAGGCCGAGGTCGTCGACCGTGGTCTCCGGGAGTCGTTCGAGGCGTCGGACCATGTCGTAGGCCATGAAGCCGACGAATCCGCCGGTCAGCGGCGGCATGCCCGGCAGCGGATCGGTCTTGAGCACGCGCAGCGACTCGGCCAGCACCTCGAGGGCGTCGCCACCCTCGGGAGCGCCCACCGGCACCGAGCCCCACCAGTGCGCCTGGCCGTCGACGACGGTCAGTGCCGAGGGGGCCCCGGCCCCGATGAAGGACCAGCGCGACCAGGACCGGCCGTTCTCCGCGGACTCGAGCAGGAAGGTCCCGGGTCGGTCGCCGGCGAGCTTGCGGTACGCCGACAGCGGGGTCTCCGAGTCGGCGAGCACCTTGCGGGTCACCGGCACCACGCGATGGTCACGGGCGAGGTCGAGGAATTCCGCGAGGGACGTCGTGTGCGCCCCGGCCGCCGCGTTCACGCCGCTCATCCGAGAGGCTCGCCGCCGACGCCCCACTGGGTGCGCGGCACCTCGGTGATCGTCACCCAGACCGAATCCGGGTTCTTGCCGGTCGCCTTGGCGTACGCCTCGGTCACCGCCGCGATGGTCTCGCGCTTGACGCGGTCGGAGAGTCCGGGGGTCTGCGAGATCTGGATGAGGGGCATGCAGCGTCACCGCCTTTCGGGTGTGATCACGATGGAAATCTACTGTGCGGAGTCGACCGGCCGGGCTTCTACGCCGCTTGGCGCCGGAGGCGCGTCGACACCGAAGGCCAGCGATTCGGTGTCAAAGCACGAGTGGTTCCCGGTGTGGCAGGCCGCACCGACCTGGTCGACGACGAGCAACACGGTGTCGCCGTCGCAGTCGAGGCGTGCGTCGTGCACGTACTGGGTGTGGCCGCTCGTCTCGCCCTTGACCCAGTACTCCTGGCGCGAGCGCGAGTAGTAGGTCGCCTTGCGCGTGGCGAGGGTCCGCTCGAGAGCGGCGTCGTCCATCCACGCGACCATGAGCACGTCGCCGGTGGAGCGTTCCTGCGCGACCGCGCTGAACAGTCCGTCGGCGTTGCGCTTGAGACGTGCGGCGAGCTCCGGATCGAGTGCCATCAGCGTTCTCCTACCTGTGTCATCGGACGGTGATCCCGGCCTCGGCCATGGCCGCCTTCACCTCGTGGATGGTGAGTTCGCCGAAGTGGAAGACCGAGGCGGCGAGCACTGCGTCGGCACCTGCCTGGACGGCGGGTGCGAAGTCCTCGACCTTGCCCGCACCGCCGCTGGCGATGACGGGGACCTGCACGGCCGCGCGTACCGCCTTGAGCATGCGCAGGTCGAAGCCCTGCTTGGTGCCGTCGGCGTCCATCGAGTTCAGCAGGATCTCGCCCACTCCGAGATCCTGGCCGCGCCGGGCCCACTCGACGGCGTCGATGCCGGTGCCCTTGCGACCGCCGTGCGTGGTGACCTCCCAGCCGGACGGCGTCGGCTCCGAGCCCTCCGGCACGGTCCGCGCGTCGACCGACAGGACGATGCACTGCGAGCCGAATCGTCGGCTCATCTCGCCGAGGACCTCGGGGCGTGCGATCGCGGCGGTGTTGACGCTGACCTTGTCCGCGCCCGCGCGCAGCATCATGTCGACGTCCTCGACGGTGCGGATGCCGCCGCCCACGGTCAGCGGGATGAACACCTGGTCGGCGGTCCGCTTGACGACCTCGATCATCGTGGAGCGTCCCGAACTCGACGCGGTGACGTCGAGGAAGGTCAGTTCGTCGGCACCCTCGCGGTCATAGCGCTCGGCCAGCTCCACGGGATCCCCCGCGTCGCGGAGGTTCTCGAAGTTGACGCCCTTCACGACCCGACCGTCGTCGACGTCGAGGCACGGGATGACCCGGGTCGCCAGCGTCATCGTCGTGTCTCCTTCGCGTGCTCGTTCTTCATGGGATGCGCCTGTCTCATCGGTTGCCGGGGTGCTCATTCCGACCACTCCCCGACCGTTTCCTCGATCACTGCCATCAGACCCGCGTGCACGGTCGGCGTACCCGCGACGAGTGACGGGGAGGCGACCGTCCAGCGCTCGCCCGCGATGTCGGTGGCGACCCCGCCGGCCGCCCGGACGAGCGCGGCACCCGCCGCGTTGTCCCACGGATGCCGGCCGAACGCGACGGCCCCGCCGAAGACGCCCGAGGCGGTGAACGCCATGTCGACGCCCGTGCTCCCCGTCATCCGGATGCGGGCGACGCGGGAACTCAACGCGCGCAACAGATCTGCGCGACGATCGCCCGCATAGCGACCGCGCCCGGCCGCGTTGAACGGACCGAAGGCGATCGCGGCCTCCTCCAGCGGCATGTCCGGCAGCGGATCGGCGACCTCGCCGTTGATCATCAGCGGACCGTCGGCGTGGGCGGCGTACTTCCGGTTCAGCAGCGGCAGCCACGTGAGGCCGAGTGTCGCCTCGCCGTCGACGACGAGGCCGAGCAGGATGCCGGTGAGCGGCATGCCCGCCGAGTAGTTGAAGGTGCCGTCGACCGGGTCGAGCACCCACACCGGGCCGTCGGCCGGATCGGCGCCGCCGAATTCCTCACCGTGGACCGGGATCTGTGTCCGGTCCTCGAGCTCGGCCGAGATCCGCCGTTCGAGGTCGAGGTCCACCTGGGTGGCGAAGTCCGTACCGCCCTTGTGCACCGCACTCGGCGCACCCAGACCCTCGACGAAGGTGTCGACGGCGGCGTCGAGGACCGATCCCGCGGTGTCGAGCAACCGCGGGAGGTCGAGCGAACTCTCGGTTGCGCTCATCAGACCCCGGCGACGGCCGTGAGTGCCTCGGGCAGGGTGAAGCGGCCGGCGTAGAGGGCCTTGCCGACGATCGCGCCCTCGACACCCTGGTCGACGAGACCGGCGATGGCGACGAGGTCGTCGATGGCCGAGACACCGCCGGAGGCGACGATCGGGGCGTCGGTGGCCGCGGCGACCTCGGCGAGCAGTTCGAGGTTCGGGCCCTTGAGGGTGCCGTCCTTGGACACGTCGGTCACGACGTAGCGCGAGCAGCCGTCGCGGTTGAGGCGCTCGAGGACCTCCCACAGGTCTCCGCCGTCGGTGACCCAGCCGCGGCCGCGCAGCCGGTAGGAGTCGCCGTCGCGGATGACGTCGAGGCCGACGGCGATGCGGTCACCGTGCTCGGCTATCGCACGGGCGCACCATTCCGGGTTCTCGAGGGCGGCGGTGCCCAGGTTGACGCGGGTGCAACCGGTCGCGAGTGCGGCGGCGAGAGATTCGTCGTCGCGGATACCGCCTGACAGCTCGACCTTCACGTCGAGTTCGCCGACGACACCGGCGAGGAGCTCACGGTTGTCGCCGCGACCGAAGGCCGCGTCGAGGTCGACGAGATGGATCCACTCCGCACCGTCGTTCTGCCACGCCAGCGCCGCATCGCGCGGCGAGCCGTAGGAGGTCTCGGTGCCGGCCGCGCCCTGGACGAGGCGGACCGCCTGCCCGTCGGCGACGTCGACGGCGGGAAGGAGTTCGAGGGTGCTACCCATGGGTGGAGTGTTCCTGTCTGTTCTCGGGTCGGGCTGTTGTGTGTCGGGCGGGGTCAGGCGGGCGGGTGTCCGTCGCGGGCGGCGATCAGGTCCGCCCGCGCGCGGTTGACCATGCGGTTTGCCACGGTACCGATGGCCGCGATCATCGCGACCACTGCGGCCAGCGCGGCGATCAGGCCGGCGACCGGTGACCAGTTCGCCAGCAGGAGGATCAGCGGTATGCACACCGCCAGGACCAGCACACCGGCGCCGAGAGCGTAGAACGCGAGCTTGGCGATCGAGAAACCGCCGCCCGCAGACGGGGTGTCGGAGAGGTTCCCGTCTGCGTCGCCGGCCGGTGTGCCGTCGGTCATGAGAGGCCCTTCACCCAGTTCTCCAGGAGTTGGGCGCCGGCGTCCCCGGATTTCTCCGGGTGGAACTGCGTGGCCGAGAGCGGTCCGTTCTCCACGGCGGCCAGGAAGCGTCCGCCGTGCTCGGCCCAGGTCAGCTTCGGCGCCGTGAGCGGCGAACCGACGTTGTCCATCTCCCAGTTCTGTGCGGCGTAGGAGTGCACGAAGTAGAAGCGGGTGTCGGCGTCGAGGCCGTCGAACAGCAACGACCCCTCCGGGGCCTCCACGGTGTTCCAGCCCATGTGCGGCAGGACCGGCGCGGGCAGCTGGGTGACGCTGCCGGGCCACTCACCGCAGCCGTCGGCCTCGACCCCGAACTCCACGCCGCGTTCGAAGAGGATCTGCATGCCGACGCAGATGCCCAGGACCGGACGCCCGCCGGCGAGACGACGGCCGATGATCCGGTCGCCCTTCACCGCACGGAGGCCTTCCATACACGCGGCGAACGCACCCACACCGGGGACGACCAGGCCGGTCGCCTCCAGCGCGGTGTTGAAGTCGGAGGTCACCGTCACCTGGGCGCCGGTGCGTTCGAGCGCCCGCTGCGCCGAGCGTAGATTGCCCGAACCGTAGTCGAGGATCGTGACGTCGGTTGCGCTCACAGGGCTCCCTTCGTCGACGGGACGCCGCTGACGCGGGCGTCGTATTCGGTGGCGGTGCGCAGTGCGCGCGCCACGGCCTTGAACTCGGCCTCGGTGATGTGGTGCTGGTCGCGGCCGTAGAGCACCCGCACGTGTAGGGCGATGCGGGCGTTGAGCGCGATCGACTCGAACACGTGCCGGTTGATGATCGTCGAGTACGGCACCCCCGGATACCCGCCGATCACGGCGGTGAGCAGGTGTTCCGGTTCGCCGGTGTGCACGCAGTACGGGCGACCGGAGACGTCGACGACGGCCTGCGCGAGGGTCTCGTCCATGGGGATCCAGGCGTCGCCGAAGCGGCGGATGCCCCGCTTGTCGCCGAGGGCCTGACCGAGCGCCTGGCCGAGGACGATGGCGGTGTCCTCGATGGTGTGGTGTCCCTCGACCTCGATGTCGCCCTCGGCCTTGACGGTGAGGTCGAAGCTGCCGTGCTGACCGAACGCCGTCAGCATGTGGTCGTAGAACGCGATACCGGTGGAGATGTCGGTGATACCGGTCCCGTCGAGGTTGAGTTCGACCGAGATCGACGATTCCCTGGTGGTGCGTTCGACCTTCGCGATGCGAGGCGCGGGGGTGCTCACTGAGAGTTCTCCAGATCTGTTGTTGCGAGCGTGCGGCTGACGTCGAGGAACGCATCGTTCTCGTGGGCGAGTCCGATGGTCACCCGCAGGTGGCCGGTGATCCCGACGTCCCGGATGAGGACACCGGCATCGAGGTAACGCTGCCACGACGCCGGGGCATCCCGGAAACCGCCGAACAGCACGAAGTTGGCGTCGGAGTCGACGACTCGGTAGCCGAACCCGGTGAGCGCGGCCTCCACGCGTTCGCGTTCGGCGATGATCGCGGCGACGCCGGCGAGGGTGTCGTCGCTGTGGCGCAGGGCGGCGCGCGCGGCGGCCTGCGTCAGCGTCGACAGGTGGTACGGCAGGCGGACGAGCGCGATGGCATCGACGACGGCGGGTGCGGCGGCGAGGTAGCCCAGACGTCCGCCCGCGAAGGCGAACGCCTTGGACATGGTGCGGCTGACGACGACCTTGGTCGGGAACTCGTCGATGAGCTCGGTCGCACTCGGTGCGGCCGAGAACTCGGCGTAGGCCTCGTCGACGATCACGATGCCGGGTGCCGCCTCGATGATGCGCCGCAGATCGGCGAGCGGGAGCGAGCCGCCGGTCGGGTTGTTGGGCGAGGTCACGAAGACCACGTCGGGTTCGCGGTTGGTCACCTCGGCGACCGCGTAGTCGATGTCGAGACCGAAGTCGGGCGACCGTGCTGCCACCAGCCAGGTGGTGTCCGTGCCGTCGGAGATGATCGGGTGCATCGAGTACGACGGCACGAAGCCGAGCGCAGACCGCCCGGGGCCGCCGAAGGCCTGCAGCAGCTGCTGCAGGATCTCGTTGGAACCGTTTGCCGCCCAGAGGTTCTCGGCACCGAGCTGCACGCCGGTGGCGCGGCTCAGGTAGGCGGCCAGGTCGGTGCGCAACGCGACCGCGTCCCGATCCGGGTAGCGGTGCAGCTCCGCGGCGGCCTCACGCGCCGACGCCGCGACGTCGTCGATCAGGGCCTGCGACGGCGGGTGCGGGTTCTCGTTGGTGTTGAGGATCACCGGCACCTTGAGTTGCGGCGCGCCATAGGCGGACTTGCCGCGCAGGTTCTCGCGCAGCGGCAGGTCGTCGACGGTGATCCGGGAGCCCGGGACATTGCTGGTTGCCGCGTCCGACGCCGTCACGAGCGCGCGCTTCCGGCGAAACGCTGCTTGACCGCGTCGCCGTGACCGGGCAGGTCCTCGGCGTCGGCGAGGGTGACGACCTTGTCGGCGACCTCACGGAGCGCGGCCTCGTCGTAATCGATGACGTGGACGCCCTTCAGGAAGGTCTGCACCGACAGGCCCGACGCGAAGCGCGCCGAACCCGACGTCGGCAGAACGTGATTGGAGCCGGCGCAGTAGTCGCCGAGGCTGACCGGGGCGTACGGGCCGACGAAGATCGCGCCGGCGTTGTGCACGCGGTCGGCGACCGCGGCGGCGTCGCGGGTCTGGATCTCGAGGTGTTCGGCGGCATACGCATCGACTACGGCGAGCCCGGCTTCGACGTCGTCGACGAGGACGATGCCGGACTGCTCCCCCGACAGCGCGGTGGTCACGCGCTCGCGGTGCTTGGTCGCGGCGACCTGCTGCTCGAGTGCTGCGTCGACGGCGTCGGCGAGTTCGATGCTGTCGGTGACGAGCACCGACGCGGCGAGGACGTCGTGTTCGGCCTGGCTGATGAGGTCGGACGCGAGGATGCCCGCGTCGGCCGAGTCGTCGGCGAGGATGGCGATCTCGGTGGGACCGGCCTCGGAGTCGATCCCGACGACGCTGCGGCACAGCCGCTTGGCGGCGGTGACGTAGATGTTGCCCGGGCCGGTGATGAGGTCGACGGGGTCGAGGACGGCGCCCGGCTGGTCGGCCGCATCCGTATCGGTGCCGCCGTAGGCCAGCAGCGCGACGCCCTGCGCACCGCCGACGGCCCACACCTCGTCGACGCCGAGGAGCGCGCAGGCGGCGAGGATGGTCGGGTGCGGCCAGCCGCCGAAGTCCTTCTGCGGAGGCGACGCGACGACCAGCGAACCGACGCCGGCTTCCTGGGCGGGGACGACGTTCATGATCACCGACGACGGGTAGACCGCGTTGCCGCCCGGCACATAGAGGCCCACGCGACGGACCGGGATCCACTTCTCGCTGACGACGCCACCGTCGACGACCTGGGTGCGGGTGGTCTCGCGACGCTGATCGGAGTGGACCTTGCGCGCGCGGTTGATCGACTCGCGCAGCGCATCGGCGACCTGATCGTCCAGACCGGCGAGCGCGTCGGCGATGACCTGCGCGGGGACCCGCACCGAGGCCGGCCGCACACCGTCGAACTTCTCCCCGAAATCCAGCGCCGCGGGCGTGCCGGTCTCGGCCACCGCATGCACCACCGGCGTCACCGTGTCGAGTACGGCATTGACGTCGGTGCCCCCGCGGGGCAGCGCACGACGCAATTCGGCGAGCGTCGGCGTGCTACCGCGCAGGTCAATTCGGGCGAGCATGATCTCTCCTGGTCGGTGCGGGAATTTACCCATCCAGGATACGGGTCGGTGGCCAGCGGGTTTCTGGTGCGGGTGGTGAGGGTGTGTCGACGTCCCGCGCACGCGTCGTTCCCGACCTTCCCGGGCCGTGAGGAGACACCATGGACGGACTCGGGTGCAGGACCCCGTCATTCCTCCTACCGTGGGACGGAGGGCGGGTGGACAGAGAGGTGACAGAGTGTGTCAGTACTGCGGTTGCCGCGACATGCCCCTCCTACGGGATTACACCGCCGAGCACGAACGGGTCGTGAACCTGGGCGGCGACGCGGTCCGCGCACTCGATGCGGGTGACGTGGACCGAGCCCGTGATCTCGCCGGCCGACTCACCGTCGAACTACGGTCGCATTGGCATGGCGAGGAGGACGGTCTGTTCGCTCAACTGCTCGACTGCGACCACGACCTCTTCGCCGAGTACATCGACCCACTCGTCGACGAGCATCTCGTACTCGGCGCCTTCCTGGATTCGATGGATCTGTCGGCCCCGGAAGACCAGGACCGCTTTCGACGCGAGGTGTTCGCCCTGCACCGCCACATCTCGAAGGAAGAGGACGCCCTGTTCCCGGCGTCGGTCACCACCCTCGACGGCGACCAGTGGGACGCCGCGATCGCCGCATGGCAACGCGCCCACCCCGGTCAACGGATGCTGGAAACCGGGGTCTGACCTCGCCGGTCGGTGACGTCCGCCTTCGGGTGTCCGCCTCGATGGTCCTCGCCGCGGCATATCCACGCGCAGCAGAGCGTATGACGTTGTGCCCGGATTCCGGGCACAACGTCATACGGATCCACAGCGTCACCTGCGACGAAATCTCAACGTCAAATCTGTGACATCTGCGGGTAGTCCGTGCCGCCTAGGGTCGCGGCGTATCCGACCCCAGGAGGACGCCTTGAAGGCGCTGAAGCATCCCGCACTGCAGATCGGCATCGGCGCGATCGCCGGACTGGTCTTCGGTCTCATCGTCGGCGAATGGTCGGCGAACCTGAAGTTCATCGGCGACATGTTCATCCGCCTCATCCAGATGTCCGTCGTGCCTTTGGTTCTCGCGTCGGTGATCGTGGCGACGGCGTCGATGTCGGGAGCCGGGACAGGCAAGATCGCGTTCCGCACGTTCAAGTGGATGATCGGGTTCTCCGTGGTGGCCGCGGTCCTCGCGTGGGGACTCAGCGTGCTGCTCGAACCGGGCAACGGAATGGTCTTCGACGGCGCCGTCGACCCCACTCTCGAGGAGGAGGCCGCCGAGACGACCGGCTGGCAGGACACACTCCTGAACTTCGTGTCCAAGAACGTCTTCGAAGCGATGTCGACGGCCACGATGGTGCCGATCATCATCTTCGCCCTGCTGTTCGGCGTCGCACTGCGGATGCAGATCAACAAGACCGGCGACGACCGGGTCCTCACCTTCATCGATCAGATCCAGCAGATCGTGCTCACCATGATCCGGCTGGTCATGTACATCGCGCCGATCGGCGTCTTCTGCCTGCTGGCCCCGCTGGCCGGCGACGTCGGGTTCTCCGTCATCACCACCGCACTGAAGTATCTGGGCACCACTGCGCTCGGTGTCGCGATCCTGTTCGTGCTGTTCGTCGTCGTGGTCACGGCGCGTACCCGCCTGAACCCGTGGAAGCTGCCCGGCAAACTCGTCGAACAGACCGCCATCGCGATCACCACCACCAGTTCCGCGGTCACCTTCCCGACCGTCCTCAAGAACACCGTCGAGAAGGTGGGCGTCAGTCAGAAGGTCGCGAACTTCACGCTGTCGATCGGCCTCACGATGGGGTCGTACGGGGCCGTCCTCAACTACATGATCGTCGTGATGTTCCTGGCCCAGGCGGGCGGAGTGGATCTCACACTCGGCGACATCGCACTCGGCATGGCCCTCGCGATCCTGCTGAACATGGGCACCATCACCGTGCCCGGAGGCTTCCCGGTGGTCGCGACCTTCCTCGCCACCTCGCTCGACCTCCCCCTCGAGGCCGTCGGCCTGCTCATCGCCGTCGACTGGTTCGCCGGCATCTTCCGCACATTCCTGAACGTCAACGGCGACACCTTCGTCGCCATGCTCGTCGCCAACGCCGACGACGACATCGACCGCGACGTCTACAACGGCACCAAGACCGTCATGTCCGAGGAGATCGACGTCTCCGCATTCGCCGGCGCCATGGCCAAGGCCGACGCCGCGGACTGATCTGTTTCCCGATGCCGCGTGGGCCCGGGAACCACCGCCCACCGCACCTAATTCCTTGGGCCTCAAGCCCTGCGGGTCCAAGGACCTCAATGATCCCGAAGTGGCTGCGGGCGTATGGTTCCCGCAGTAACGTGACACCCATGCCAGCCTATTGGGTCATGTTCGTCGTCGCGCTGATCTCGTGCATCATCATCGGGATCGGGTTCATCGTCGGTATCCCCGGCAACAAGGACTGATCTCCGGTCCCACCCACCGCGGCCGCACCGAGTGCGAGCCGCGATTCTCTACCGCGCCCCCAGCTTCCTCAGGATCGCCACCCGGGCACTCGAGCGCCACTTCCAGCCGGCGTTTGAGTACCCGAGTGGCGATTTGCGTCGTCGGAGGGGGTGTTGCGCCTCACACTCCCCTGTTACTCTCTCGATACTTCAGGTCATCTGACCTGAACATGTGGTCGATAGCCTCGCATCACCACGAGAACGGGGGATCACATGGGCACACACCTTTCACGCAGGCACTTCCT
This sequence comes from Gordonia sp. GN26, assembly GCF_054823965.1. Classification (NCBI taxonomy): domain Bacteria; kingdom Bacillati; phylum Actinomycetota; class Actinomycetes; order Mycobacteriales; family Gordoniaceae; genus Gordonia; species Gordonia sp. GN26. The sequence goes on from NZ_JSYC01000002.1 coordinate 33,237, forward strand.
GGGCGGGACACTTGCCGCGGCGGGAGCCGCTGCAGGGGCTTCGCTCATCGGTGCAGGACGGGCGTCGGCCGCACCGTCGGGGATCGTCGATGTCGTGATCGTCGGAGGAGGACTGTCCGGGCTGGCGGCGGCGAAGGCACTCAAGGCGGCGGGCGCATCGGTGACGGTGCTCGAAGCCCGCGAGCGCGCGGGTGGCCGCGTCCACAACATCACCTCGCCCAAGCTGGGCGCGACACTCGACGCCGGAGCCGAATTCATCGGTCCCACACAGGGTCACATCGCCGGGCTCGCCCGCGAGTACGACGTACGGACGCTGCGCACCTATAACGCCGGCGACAGCATCTTCGTCGGCCGGACCGGCACCACTCGCGTACCCGCGGCCCTGCCGATACCCGCCGTCGCCGACCTCGGGCAGGCGGGTGCCGCGCTGGTACGTGCCCAAGCCGACGCCCTGGCGGGCTTCCCCGTCGGCGAGCCGTGGAAGCATCCCAACGCCGCCTACCTGGACTCGATCACGTGGGGGCAGTACACCCACCAGATCGCCGACTCCCCGACTGCGCGCGACCTCGTCCAGATAGCGATGTCGGCGCCGCTGTCCGTCCGCCCCGACGAGGTGTCCGCCCTCTACTACCTCAACTACATCGCGGCGTCGGGCGACGAACAGAACCCCGGAACCCTCATCCGCCTCCTGAGCACCGACGACGGGGCGCAGGAGCGGCTCTTCGAGGGCGGCGCCGCACTCATCCCACTCCGGATGGCGCGTGAGCTCTCCGCCGACATGGTCTACAACGCGCCCGTCCGGGCGATCTCGTACGCCGACGGCATCGCGACCGTCACCAGCGACGCCGGGACCCACCGCGCACGCCGCGTCATCGTCGCCATGTCCCCCGCCATCGCCGGCCAGATCGACTACCGGCCAGGGCTTCCCGCCGCGCGCACCGGCATCCATCGCGGCTACCGCATGGGTGCGGTCAGCAAGTTCGCAGCGCTCTACAAGCGGCCGTTCTGGCGCGACAACGGCCTGTCCGGGCAGGTGTACGGCGCCGGACGACCCATCGACGTCACCTTCGAGAGCTACGCGGAAGGCAACCACATCCTGATGGGCTTCATCTCGGCCGACGCCATGCGCCGCCTCGACCACGCCCCCGAGTCGACGCTGGTCAAGGAGTGCATCGCCAACTTCGTCGAGTACTTCGGACCCGAGGCGCGGGACTTCATCGACCACGGCGTGTTCAAGTGGGACCTCGAACCGTGGTCGCGCGGCGGTCCCGTCGCCGTCAGCAGGCCGGGAACTCTCACCAGGTACGGCACCGCCCTTCGCGAGCCCGTCGGCCCCATCCACTGGGCCGGCACGGAGACCTCGGACCACTGGACCGGCTACATGGACGGCGCGGTGCGCTCGGGGCGTCGTGCCGCGGGCGAGATCCTCGGCGATCTGAGGTGAGCGGCACGACCATGAGATCCAGGATGCCCGTCGAAGAACGTCGAGAACTGTTGTTGGAGTCCGCATTTCGGGTGATAGCCCGACACGGGGTCGACGGCGCGACCACGCGCGCGATCTGCGCGGAGGCCGGGGTGACCCTGTCGACCTTCCATTACGTGTTCGCCACCCGCGACGAACTCCTCGCCGCACTCGTCGAACGCGGAACCGAGAAGGAACTGACCGCGGTGGGAGCCGCGCTCGGCGAGGGCACCCAGAACATCTCGCACGGACGAACCGGTGTGGTGACGATCCTGCGGACCGCGCTCTCCGCCTACATCGACGGGGTCGAGGCCGACCCCGACCGCGAGCAGGCGATGATCTCGCTCAACCAATACGCAAGGCAGACAGACGGACTCAGCGACCTCGGCGCCCAGATGTACCTCCGCTACTACGCGGCGATCGCCGAAGCACTCGACGGTGTCGCCGCGGCCACCGGCACCGGCTGGAACCGACCGACCACCGAACTGGCACCGCTCGTCCTCGCGGCCACCGACGGAATCACCCTGTCGTACCTCAACATCGGGGACCGCGCCGTCTGCGACCTCATAGCCGACGCCGTGGTGACCACCCTGTCGACGCACATCGTCGACGCCGAGGACACCGATCGCCCCGAGAACACCCCAGAGAAAGTCTGAAAGGGACACACCACGTGGACGTGACACGGAGACAACTGATCGCCGGTGCGGCGGTGACCGCGGCAGGTGCCGGGCTGGCGCTCGGCACGAGCCAGGCCGGCCGGGCATCGGCCGCGCCCGGCGACTCGACGGACTACCTCGTCGGTTGCGGCATCGGTGATGTCACGGGAGCCGTTGCCGGACAGGGCATGATGGGCTACTCCAACCCCGAGCAGGTCGCGGCCGGATTGCTGCAACGATGCTGGGCGCGTGCCTACATCGTCGTCGACCGGGCGACCGGCAAGCGCGTGGTCTTCTTGACGGCCGACATCGCGTGCCTGTTCTCCTCGCACCACATGGGACTGATGGAGAAGCTGCGCAGGCGTTTCGGCTCGCTGTACACGGAGTCGAACGTCAACCTCAACGCGCAGCACTCGCACGCGTCCTGCGGCGGAACCGCCTGGGACTACGCGTATTCGCTCGCCGCGTTCGGCTTCAAGAAGAATTCCTACGACGCCGAGGTCGACGGCATGTTCGCCGCCATCGTGCGGGCACACGAGAACCTGGCACCCGGCACGATCACCATCGGCCGCGAGGAACTGCACAACGCCAGCGCGAACCGCTCCAGGGTCGCCTTCGACGCCAACCCGTCGTCGGAGAAGAAGCTGTTCCCCAACGCGATCGATCCGCAGGTCACCGTCCTCCGCCTACGGCACGCCGGCGGCAGGGATGTCGGGGCCATCACCTGGTTCTCGACCCACGGGACGTCACTCGCCGACCACAACGTCCTGATCGCCGGCGACAACAAGGGGTACGCCAGCTATCTCTGGGAGCGCACCCAACCGGGCTTCGTCGCCGCCTTCCCGCAGACCAACGCCGGCGACATGACCCCCCAACCTCTCCCTGAAGTGGTTCGAACCGAGTGGGCCGACCACGGACAACAAGCGCAACTGCGAACTCATCGGCGAACGCCAGTACGTCGCCGGACGACGCGCGTTCGACGCCACCCGCCCGATGACTCGCGGTGGGGTGGACTCGATCACGCGCTACGTCGACATGTCCGCGGTGCGGGTCGCCGGAACTTACACGCCTGACGGGAAACCGGCGTCGACGACGCCGGCGATGATGGGTGCCGCCGCGGCCGCGACAAGCAGCGAGGACAACTACGAACAACCGCTCCCCCTGCTCGTCGAGGGTATGACCAACCCGCTGTTCGAGGCACTCGGAGGCAACAAGAAGCCGCCGATCGCCCCGTGGATGCGGGACATGCAGGCGCCCAAGCTGATTCTCTTCCCGCTCGGGCTCATGCCGCCGTCGGGTTGGATTCCGTCGGTGGTGCCGCTGCAGATCATGCGGATCGGTGAGCTGGTGCTTGTGGCGGTGCCGGCCGAGGTGACCGTCGTCGCCGGACTCCGACTCCGTCAGGTCGTCGCCGACGAACTGCGCGTCGACATCGACAACGTGCTCATCCAGGGTTACGCGAACTCGTACACCCAGTACGTCACCACCCCGGAGGAGTACGACCTCCAGCAGTATGAGGGCGGAGAAACCCAGTACGGGCGTTACACATTGCCCGCGTACATGCAGGAGTTCGCGAAGCTCGCCGCCGCGATGGCATCGGGGCGCAACCCGGGTCGCGGTCCGGCGCCCGTCGACAAGTCCGGTTTCCAGCCGGACCTGCTCCCGCCGGTCCCCGCCGACAGCCCCATCCCGGGGCACGCCTACGGCGACGTCCTGCGACAACCGGGCGGGTCGTACCGTACCGGGCAGACCGTGACCGTCGACTTCGTCGGGGCGCACCCCAACAACGACTTCCGCCATGGCGGAACGTATCTCGAGGTCCAGCGCCGCGAGGGCAGTTCATGGACGACGGTCGCCGACGACAACGACTGGTCCACCGAATTCCGCTGGGCACGTCCGCCGGGCAGCACCGACACCTCACGCATCACGGTCACCTGGCGCCCACCCGCCGGGACGTCGGGAACCTACCGGATCAAGTACAACGGCAACAGCCGCGACAGCAGCGGCAAGATCCGGCCGATCAGCGGAACCTCGAGAACGTTCGAGGTGCGCTGAGCCGCCCTCTGCGCCCTGGACAGAGGGGTGTCCAGGGCGCAGAGGCGCTGTCTACGGCTGCGCTCGGGCATCGATGAAAAACGCTCCCGACCGGCGAACCTCGATCCGACTTGCAGACTTCGATCGAAGTCTGGCAGTCGAGTTGACGTCGACCGGTCACCAGGCCTCGTCGCTTTCGCTCCTCAGGCAGCGAGGGGCAGCAGCTCAGCGGATCCGTGCCCGCATGAGTGAGACGTTGTAGTCGGTCCAGGTCGACATGGTGAAGTACAGGTCCTCACCGCTGGACCAGGGGTGCATGAAGCCGCCGTAGAGCTGGTTGTACTTCGACGAGTGGACGAGTTCGCTGGGCTCGGACCAGAGTCCTTGAGGTTCGCGGGCCTTGCGGATCACGATCCCGCCGCGGAGGGCGTCGAGGTAGGTCAGCTGCCAGCGTTTCGACTTCTCGTCGTAGCGGGCCGACACCTCGCCGGCAGGCCCGGCGAAGATCACCGACGCGACGTTGCCGTCGCGGGCCGGCACCCATCGACCGTCGCGCCAGTACTGGTAGGCGGTCTTGTTCAGGACGTGGTCGCGGTGAACTCGCGCAAGGCCGACCGAGCCGATCCGGGAGTTGGGTGTGCCGAACATGTAGACGTACTCGCCGTGCGGCACCATCGACGACACCTGGAACTGGCTGACACCGAAGATGTTGTCCCACCGGGCGTACGGGTCCTTAGTCCACGTCGACCCGCCGTCGTCGGAGTACGCGAGCCCACCGTGGTTGGTCAACCACGTGCCGGGGATCTTGCCCCAGGTCCGCACCGACATGTACGTCATGAACTGCCGGTCCCCGATCGCGAAACCGGAGGTCGGGATGACGGTGATCTCGTAGTGGTCGACGCGGCGTGCGCTCAACAACTCCGCGGCGTGGCAACGGCTGTCCTGGATCATCGTGTCGATGCTCATGCCGTCGGACAGCTTCGCATCGCTCGAGAACCCGAGCACGTTGGAACGCCAATCCCGACCGTTGGCTCCCGGCGGGCGGAACCCCTTGCCGAAGGTGTCGCCGAAGACGACCGCGACCTTCCCGGGCGAGGACTCCCACATGATCCCGAGGTCGGTGCCGTGGATCTGCCAGCGCTTGTCGGTGCGGCTCGTCGACCCCTTGCCGGTGAGTGTGCTGACGAGGTCGACGCCCGACACCCGCGGACGCGTCGGCTTGGATGCCACCGGTCCGGCGTCGACACCCGGGGCGACGGCCGCAGGTGGCGGTGGAAGCTCCGGCGGGTTCGGGTTGGGCACCGGAACAGGGATGTTCTTGGGAGCCGGATCGAAGGTGATCTTCGGGAACTCGATGCTCAACGCGGGACCGCCGGCGTCGGGTTTCGTCTTGGGCGGGTCGGTGATGTCCGGGCACGGGTCCGAGCACGGGTCCTTCGGCGGCTTCTCCGACGGGATGCGGACCACCGGCTTCTCCGGAGCCGGTTCGGGCACCGGCAGGATCCGCGGATACGGCAGCGGGATGCTGAAGCGGTCGGGCAGCCGGGGGATCAGGTCTCGCGGGTCGACCGGACCCTTCTTCGGTTTCGGCGGCAGATCCGTCTCACACCCCGAACTCGGCAACACGACCGACGGTGCTGCGTGCACCACCGCGGCGGAGCCCCCGAGTGCGGTGCCGGCGACCACGATCGCGCAGACCGGGACGAACCAGCGCAGCCCGCCGATCCGGGACGAGTCCGTACGAGAACCAGATCTTCGACTCTCGGACGGACGGTTCATGGATCAGGAGTTGTCCGCGTTGCCCTTGCGCCACTCCGACCACGGGATGTTCCAGTCACCGAGGCCGTCGGTGCCGGAGAGCGTGCCGCCCGTGGTGTTCTTGACGACCACCGGGTCGCCTCGCAGCGTGTTGTTCATGACCCAGAGCGCGTTCTCCGGGCTGAGGTTGAGGCAGCCGTGGCTGGTGTTGGTGTTGCCCTGTGCCCATACCGACCACGGCGCCGAATGGAAGAAGATACCGCTGTAGGACATCCGCGTCGCGTAATCGACAGGTGTGCGGTAACCGTTGGACGAGTTGATCGGGACGCCGTACGTCGACGAGTCCATGATGATGTGGTCATGCTTGTCGGCGATCAGGTAGATGCCGTTGTCGGTCTCGTCGCCCGGCTTGCCCATCGACGTCGGCATGGTCTTGATGACCTTGCCGTCACGCTCGAAGACCACCTGCTTGGTGTTGTCGTCGGCGGTGATCACCATCCGGCGGCCGACCGTGAAGTTGGTGCGGACATTCTCCTGGCCGAATAGACCGTCGCCGAGGTCGATGCCGTAGGTGTTGACGGCGACCCGGACCTTGGTGCCGGGCTTCCAGTACTCCTTGGGACGCCACCGGACCTCGCTGTCGCTGATCCAGTAGAACGCGCCCTCGACCGGCGGATCGGTGACGACCCGGATGGCCTTCTGCGCGGCCCGACGGTTCGGGATCGGCTCGTCGAACTTCACCGCGATCGGCTGTCCGACGCCGACGGTCTCACCCGAGTTGGGGGTCAGGTAGGCCTGCGTCAGGTTGTTGGGGCTGCTGGTCGTGAAGGTGACCTTCTTGGTGACCGCGCCGCCGATGCCGACCGCGTCGGTCTCCAGCGTGTAGGTGCGGTTGTAGCCGAGCGCCTCGTTGCTGACCCAGACGGTGTCGTTGTCGGAGAAGGTGCCCTTGAGTGGGGTCCCGTCCGACTTGGTGATAAGGACCCGGCTCAGCGTGCCCTCGCTCGTCGTGACCTTGATGGGGGCACCCGGCTGCACGCCGACCGTGTTGTCGCTCAGCGGCTGATCGTTCAGCTCGGTGATGTCGACCGCGGGCTTGAGCAGATCGTCGAACAGACTCGAGCTCGTCACGTTGTCGGAGTACGACGGCGCCTGCGAGCACGACGTCACGAGCGCGATGATCGCGAGCAACACACCACTGATGATCAGTGACATCCGTCGTGAAGAACGACCGATCCCCATCTCTCTCCCACCTGTCCCGACCGACTCTGATGACTGGTCGGCCGAATGCCTCCCCGAATCTCGCACCAGTGTACGAGAACTCGGTCTGTGAGTTCCGCTGTGTGTCGTCCGTTCGGCGGCGTGTCCGCTGCACCGCCCGCACACCGGCCTGAATGCCTCTTCGTCACAAACCCTGATATGCCACAAGACGCCTCGCTTTTTGCGAGACGTCTTGTGAGCTGTTGTGCGCCATCAGGGACTCGAACCCCGAACCCGCTGATTAAGAGTCAGCTGCTCTGCCAATTGAGCTAATGGCGCTTGCCTTTGTCGCCTCCGGAGTACCTCCCGGCGGCGAGAAGGAACATTACCCGACACCATCGCCAGTTGTGAAATCGCCTGGTCGGAGCGGGTTTGCGCGGGTTTGTGAGCCGTTGCGTCCCGCCGGTGCCGGCAGCGGCGTGGGTCAGCTGGTGATCTTGCGAACCACGAGGACCAGCACGAGTGCCCCCACGCCGGCGATGGAGTACATGACCGGAGGTTTCTGCAGCGTCGCCAGTGCCTTGGACTTCGCGTCGTCGGCGAGGCGCTGCGGGTTGGCACGTTCGGCGAGCGCGTCGAGCGTGCTGGCAAGGTCCTCACGGGCCTTGGCGATCTCCTGCTCGATACGTTCGGTGTCTCCGGCCACGTTGCATCCTTCCGGCGCTTCTCGCTCTGGTTACGCGTCGTCACTGCTCACGCGTAGTCATCGACTGTCAGATCACCGCCAGACGGCGGCGGTTCGATGCTACGACATCCTCGCCTCGCGGCAGGTGACCATGCACTAGCCTTGCTCTCATGGCAGAGGTCACTCCCTCGGTGGAGGCACAGCGTTTGTCCGTCGGTGATCGCGCACCAGCGTTCACCCTGCCCGACGCGAACGAGAATCCGGTGTCATTGTCCGACTACGCCGGCCAGAAGGTCATCGTCTACTTCTACCCGGCGGCGTCGACGCCCGGCTGCACCAAGCAGGCGTGTGATTTTCGCGACAATCTCGCCGAGCTGAACGACGCCGGCCTGACGGTGCTGGGCATCTCACCCGACAAGCCGGCCAAGCTGGCCAAGTTCGTCGAGAAGGAAGGGCTCACCTTCCCGCTGCTGAGCGACCCCGAGAAGAAGGTGCTCACCGAGTGGGGCGCCTTCGGCGAGAAGAAGATGTACGGCAAGACCGTCACCGGCGTCATCCGCTCCACGTTCCTCGTCGACACCGACGGGACCATCGCGCTCGCGCAGTACAACGTCCGCGCCACCGGTCACGTGGCCAAGCTGCGCCGCGACCTGTCCGTCTGAGATCTCCCGCCGATGGCCGAGTCCGCCGAACCGCTGATGCCGCGCAAGCGGCCCACGCAGGAACGAAGCAAGCGCAAGTTCCAGGCGATGCTCGAGGCGGCCCGCGAGCTGTTGATCGACGTCGGTTTCGAATCGCTGACGTGTGAGGAGATCGCGGCGCGCGCCGAGGTCCCAATCGGGACGCTGTACCAGTACTTCGCGAACAAGTACGTCATCGTCTGCGAACTCGACCGCCAGGACACCGTCGACGTCCGCGAGGAGCTGACCGCGTTCGCCACCGAGGTGCCGTCCCTCGAATGGCCCAGCCTGCTCGAGAAGTTCCTCGACCATCTCGCAGCACTGTGGCGCACCGACCCGTCGCGTCGTGCGGTGTGGCTGGCGGTGCAGTCGACACCCGCCACGCGTGCGACGGCATCGGAGAACGAACGCGTCCTCGCCGAGCAGGTCGCACGGATCATCGCGCCGCTCACGCCTTCTCAACGTGAACGGCGCGAGATGATGTCGCAGGTGCTGGTGCACACGGCGTACTCGTTGCTCAGTTTCTCGGTGCAGGACGGCCACGACCACGACGAGACCGTCGCCGAACTCAAGCGGATGCTCGCGGGCTATCTGCTGCTAGAGGAGTCGACGACGGTCTGAGGGCCGTGGCGGTTCGAGGGTCATGGCGGCCTGAGAGGCCCTGAGGGGTTATCGGCCCTCGAGGATCGCGACCGCCGCCGCGGTGTCCCCATCGTGCGTCAGGGACACGTGGACGACGGTGTCGCGCAGGTGGTCACCGATCTCACCGGACAGCCGGATCGCCGGCCTGCCCCAGTTGTCGGTAACGACCTCGATGTCGCTGTGCCGGATCAGCGGCAGCAGCGGGGAACGTGAGAACCGGCTCACCGACCACGCTTTCACGACGGCTTCCTTCGCCGCCCAGCGCGCAGCGAGATGCCGTGCGTCGTCGCCGGTTCCGGCAGCCGAGTCCCGCCGTTCGCCGACCGTGAACCGGTCGGCGAACGTCGTACCCGGCTGCCGGAGCTGCTCGGCGAACTCCGGGATCGACACGATGTCGATGCCCACTCCGAGAACGCTCATCTCTTCCGGTTTCGCCTCACCGCTCGAATCCGCTGCCGTCACCGGGTTCCCGGAACCGGCGCGGAGCCGTACACGTCCGCTTCGTCGAGGCGCACCGACGGATCGAGGAGCATGCCCGCCTCGGCGTCGTGCTCGTCGACCGACTCGTCGAAGCGACGGTTCGGCGGACGCTGGTAGGCCGGTTCGCCACCGCAGATCGACTGCAGGTAGCGCTGGCTGCCCAGACGCGCACGCTCGTCGGCACGCTTGCGGTAGGTCGCTCGCTCCTCGGGCGCCAGGGAGGCGATGAAGGCCTCCGGGTGGACGACCGCGATGAGACCGGAGACGTGACCGAAGCCGAGGCTGGTCAGCAGGCCGGCCTTGAGCGGGAACCGCTCCCCCAGCTGCAGCGTCTCGCGCGGCCACACCAGGTGCGGGTACTCCTTCATCTTTTCGTCGACGCAGTCGAGGCTGCGGTTCGGCGGGATGACGCCGTCGCGGAGCATCTGGCACAGGCCGATCAGCTGGAAGGCCGCGGCACCACCCTTGGCGTGACCGGTGAGCGACTTCTGCGACACCACGAACAGCGGGGCGCCCGTGTTGCGTCCGATCGCCTCCGCGAGGCGCTCGTGCAGCTCGGACTCGTTGGGGTCGTTGGCCTTCGTCGACGTGTCGTGCTTGGACACCAGCGCGACGTCGTCGGCGGTGACACCGAGCGAGTTCAGAGCGTTGGCCAGCGGCGAGTACAGCGCACCGCGGGCTGCGCCCAGGGCGCCGAGACCCGGAGCCGGGATCGAGGTGTGCACGCCGTCGCCGAAGCTCTGCGCCCACGCCACCACACCGAGGACCGGCAGACCCATCTCCGCCGCGACGTCGCCGCGGGCGAGGAGGATCGTGCCACCGCCGGCCGACTCGACGAACCCGCCGCGTCGACGGTCGTTGGCCCGCGAGAACCGGCGGTCGTCGATGCCGCGTGCGGTCATCTTCGCCGAGTCCGCGGTCGCCGACATCGCGCCGAAGCCGACGATGCCCTCGATGCCGAGGTCGTCGAAGCCGCCGGCCACCGCGAAGAGCGCCTTGCCGAGACGGATCTTGTCGACGCCCTCCTCGACCGACACCGCTGCCGTGGCGCAGGCCGCGACCGGGTGGATCATCGCACCGTAGGAGCCCACGTACGACTGGACGACGTGTGCGGCAACGATGTTCGGCAGGGCCTCCTGCAGGATGTCGTTGGCGTTGGCCTCACCGAGCAGGGTGTTGATGTACAGGTCTCGCATCGAGGCCATGCCACCCATACCGGTGCCCTGGGTGTTGGCGACGAGGCCCGGATGCACCCAACGCATCAGTTCGCTCGGCGTGAAGCCGGACGACAGGAACGCGTCGACGGTCGCGACCAGGTTCCACAGTGCGACCCGGTCGATCGCCTCGACCATGTCGGGGCTGACACCCCAGCGGGTCGGGTCGAAGCCGGTCGGGATCTGGCCGCCGACGGTGCGGGTCAGCGAGAACTTGCGCGGCACACGGATCTCCGTGCCGGCCAGGCGCGTGACCTGCCAGTCGCCGTCGGGGTTCTGCGTCACCCGCGTCTTCTCGGGGTTGGCACTTGCGAAGGCACGGGCCTCGGCCTCGGAGTTGACCGTGAAGGTCAGGTCCTCGTCGAGGAACACCGAGGTGAGCAGCGGCGAGGTGTTGTCGACCATCGCGCCGTCGTCGGCGTAGCGACGGATGCCGCACCGCGACACGACCTCGTCGTGGTAGCGCTCGGCGATCTCGCTCTCCGGCACCGGATCACCGGACTCGGTGTCGTACCAGCCCGGCTTCGGGGCCGAATCCCAATGGATCAGACCGGTGTTCCAGGCCAGCTCGAGAACGCCTGCCGCCGAGAGCTTCTCGTCGACCTCCATCTCGAAGCGGGTACGCGCCGAACCGTAGGGGCCGAGCTCGCCGGCACCCACGATGACCACCAGGTCCTCGGGACGCGCGTCGATCGACGGCCATTCCGGACGCATGCTGCGCGGTGCGCGGGCGGGCGCCGGGAGTGCGGCCACGGTGGTCGTCTCCGATGCCTCGTCGGCCTCCTCGGCGGCCTCGGCAGCCGCTGCGGCGGTGGCCGCGAGCGCCTTGAGGTCGGTCGAGGCGTCGAGCCCGCCGGTGAAGTCGGCCAGGACCGGAGCGGTCGCCGCGGACACACGCTGCTCGGGGGTACAGAGCGTCAGCAGGTTGGCGGCCATCTCCTCGGTGCTCCAGGTGCGGACACCCGCGGCCTCGACCGCATCGACCATGCCGTCGTTGTGGCCCATCAGTCCGGTGCCTCGCACCCAGCCGATGAGGGCGTGGGCCAGCGTGGTCTTCGAACCCCACGACTCCTCGGCCGACCAGCGGGTCACGAGCGCGTCGAGGGCGGCCTTGCTCTCGCCGTAGGCGCCGTCGCCACCGAACATGCCGCGGTTGGGGGAACCCGGCAGGACGACGTGCAGGCGGGCCGCGATGTCGTGGTCGGAGTGGACCTCCGCCAGACCGGCGATCAGTCTCTCGACCGACCAGAGCAGGACCTTCATCTCCAGCTCGGCGCGAGCGCCGGCGTCGGTGAGGTCACCGGCCACCCGCGGTGCTGCGAACGGGAACAGCATCGTCGGCTTCATGGCCGGCTTCACCACCGCCGTTGTGCCGCCGAGGTTCTCGGTCTGCTCCGTGGCCACCCATTCGACCAGGTCGTCGACGTCGGTGTACGACGCCATGTTCGCCGGGGCGATCCACAGCGCGGCTCCGGTGCGCGCGTTCTCGCGGTAGAGCTTCTTGTAGAAGGCGAGGCGCTCGGAGTTCAGGCGCGAGGTGGTCGCGATGACGGTCGCACCGCCGGCGAGGAGTCCGGCCACCACACCTGCGGCGATCGAGCCCTTCGAAGCGCCGGTGACGACGGCGATCTCGCGGCTGTAGATCCCCTTCTCGGGGTTCTCGGCGGCGTGTGCGATCGCGCCGAAGACGCGGCCGTGCACGGCGTTGCCGTTCGCGAGGGCCTTGCCCTGCCACCAGGTGGCGTGCTCGGCGACGGTGTCCCCTGCGCCGGCGAACCCGCCGACGAGCTTCTCGAAGCCGGCGTCGAGCTCGTCCTCGTCGGTCAGCCAGAGACGGACGAGATCCTCACGGGCGGTTGCCCACCGGTCGTCGATGAGGACGACCTTGGCGTCGTCGAACGCCGGTGCGACGGTGCGCGCCCAGTCCGATCCGAGTTCGGCGCTGACCAGTTCGGCCAGCTCGGCGTTGGGGTCGGCCGCGGCCTCGGCGAGGTCGGCGACCTCGCTGAGTCCCAGCTTCTCCAGCACGGTGTACGCCGCCGAGGCGAGCGCACCCGACCGGCCGGTGATCTGTTCGGTGAACTCACCGAGGGCAGCCGCGTCGACCGTTGCGCCACCGCCGGATTCGGCGGCGGGCTTGCCGACCGCGATGCCCTTCTCGGCACCCACGGCGGTGACCGCCTTGTCGATCAGCGCGTCGAGCGCGTCGGCGTTGGCGACCGGGCCGTCGAGCAGGTTGCCCAATGCCTCACCGCGGACCGAGGCACCGTCCCGGGTACCCAGGGCGAGCGCGACGGTCGTGTGAAGTCCCCAGCCGGGGCCGAGCTGCCAGACGGAGCTGACGCGGTCGGTGATGTAGTTCTGGCGCTTGCCCAGCGGGCCGAGGACCTTGCGGACCTGGTCGCTGACCGCGTCGGTGAGCACCGCACCCAGCGGACGGTAGCCGCGGGCGAGGGTCTCGACCGTCGACGACAGCGCGACCATGTCGGCCTCCGCCGCACCGTCGATGGCGCCGAGTCCGAGCTCGCCGCCGATGTCGAGCAGCAGCTGGTTCCGGCGTGAGGACACACCGTCACACAGCGCCTCGATGGTGTCGGCCGCGCCGATCTGGTCGACGCGCATCTTGGTCCACAGAGCGATAACGGACTTCACCGCATCCGACGGGGTGAACGCGATGTCGTCGGGACGCGGGCCGCCCGCGGGAGCCGCCGGAGCGGCAGCCGGAGCCGGTGCCGCCGCGGGAGCAGCCTCCGCCGGGGCGGCGGCCGACTCTGCGGGAGCGGGGATCTCGTCCTCTTCCGGCTCGTGGCCGGCGTCCTTGGCCAGAATCACGTCGGAATCGCGTTCGACGTTCACCACCTCGGTGGTGGCCGAGGCGTAGTCGTCGAGCTTGAGGGTGTTGTTGGCCAGACCGGTCAGGGTCGGGGCACCCTTCAGACCGATCTCGACGAAGCGCTGCACGGCGAGGCCGCCGCGCTCCGGGCCGCCGAACAGCAGGTCCTGGGTCTCGATCCAGCGCACCGGGCTCGCGAATTGCCAGGCGAGGAGCTCGATCAGGAGCACGCGGGCCAGCTCGGTCGGCTTGGCGGTCCAGGTGTCCCAGTCGGCGAGAACCTCGTTGAGCGGATCGGACGGCACGAGCGCCGCGATCTCCTCGACGAAGTCACGTCCGAGGTTGAACAGGCGCGGCACCAGGTTCGGGATGTACCGCCCGATCAGGATGTCGATGTCGATGTCGGCGGGCAGCAGCTCCTCGAGCTTGCCGCGGAACTCCGGCACACCGGCGCGCAGGACGCTGGAGTGGAACGGGACGTCGATGCCCGGGATGAGGATGAACGCCCGCTTGCCCCCGAACTCGGCACGGCGGCGGTCGATCTCGGCCTCGAGGTGCTCCAGGCCGCGGACCGTGCCGGCGATCGCGTACTGCGAGCCGAGCAGGTTGAGGTTGACGACTTCGAGGAACTCGCCGATCTCCGCACCGAGGTCGGCGACGAACCCGGTGACGTCGGCGTCGGCGAGACCGAATTGGCTCGGCCGAATCGCGGCCATGCGGTAGTCGCTGCGGCCCAGCTCATCTCGCGGGACCAGGTGGTGCATGGCCTCGCCGCGCTGGAACACGACCTCGAGGACGGCCTCGAGCGGCAGGACACCGGCGCAGGCGGCGAGGGCGTTGTACTCACCGACCGAGTGGCCACAGGTGATGGCGCCCTCGACGAAACCGCCGGCCTCCTTGAGTTCGGCGATCTGCGCGACACCGAGGGTCGCCATGGCGACCTGGGTGAACTGCGTCAGGTAGAGCACGCCGTCGGGGTGGTTGTAGGTGGTGCCGTTGGCGACGAGGGTCGTCGGGTTGTCCCGCACGACGGCCAGGATCGAGAAGCCGAGCGCCTTGCGGGTGTGCTTGTCGGCGCGGTCCCAGATCTTGCGGGCGGCCTTGGAGCGCGACCGGGCGTCGAGGCCCATGCCCTTGGACTGGATGCCCTGGCCCGGGAACGCGTAGACGGTGCGCGGGGCGGCCAGGAGGCCGGTGGCGCTCATGACGAGGTTGTCGCCGACCTTGGCGCTCACCTCGACGACCTCGCGACCGTTGTCGAGGCCGACGCGGTCGACGCGCACGGTGATGGCCTCGCCGAGGCGGACCATGCCCAGATAGCGTGCGGTCCAGCCGATCAGCGGTCGCGGCGACGGGGTCGGGTTCTTCGAGTCGGTCGCGGTGACGACCTGCTGCGCGGCGGCCGACAGCCACATGCCGTGCACGATCGGGTCACCGAGTCCGGCGAGCTTGGCCGCCGAGGCGTCGGTGTGGATCGGGTTGCGGTCTCCGGAGACGACGGCGAAGCCGTGCATCCGGTTCGGCGCGGTGATGGTGGCCGAACGGAGCAGCTTGCGGGTGGCCGACTGCTCGTCCTTCGGGGCGCCGCCCGCACGGAGCGGGTCGGTGAGCTCGGCGGCACCGAGGCGTCCGCGGATCGCGAAGCGCTCCTCGAGGGTGGCGATCGGTCCGGCGGGTCCGGCGATCTCGACCGAGACCTCGACGACACGGCCCACGTCGGAGTCGCGCACCGCACCGGTACGGGCGGTCACCGTCAGTTCGGCGGTCTCCGTGGGGATCTCACCGGTGAGGGCGATCGCGTGGTCGAGGTGGACCAGGTCGAGCAGACCCTCGACGACCGGCGCACCGGTCTCGGTACGGGCGGCACCGATGACACTGAACACGCTGGGCCAGCAGGCGCCGACCAGGGTGTCGGGGACGGCGAGGCCGAAAGGCTCGGTCGGGGTGGTCGGACGCAGGTGCGCGGGCAGGGAGAAGCCGGTCACCGACGCGTGGTCGGCCACCGAGTCGGGCTGCCAGGTGATGTTGGTGGTCGCGGTGCCGTCGGTCACCTCGGCGAGCGCGCCGCCCGCGGCGACCGTGAGGATCTCGGTCATCGCCCCGGCGGCCTCGTCGAGTCCGACGACCGGCGATCCACCGTCGCGCACACCGAGACCGGCGAGGAGCGGGATACGCACGGCCGCACCGGAGATCGGGACGACGAGATCGAAACGGGCCACGCCGTTCTCGCTGCCGACCTGCTCGATGACGGCGCCGGTGGGCTTGTGCTCGGCACGCTCGGGTGCGACGACCGACCAGGCGGCGCGGTCGCCGAGGAGGGCGACCGGGCTCGGGACGATGCGTCCCGCCCAGCTCACGTCGTCGGATTCCAGGACGGCGGACAGGACGCCGGCGTCCTCGACGAGTCCGGCACGATGGCGCGAGGCGACCTCGACCGAGCGCACACCGGCGGTGAGCAGGTCGGTGACGACCTGCGCCTCGAAGCGGTCCAGCAGCTCGCCGACCGGCTCGTCGACGCGGGTGATGCCGGCCACGGCGACCGGGCCGGGGATGACGCAGACGGCGTCGGCGCCGTAGCGCGCGTCATGGGCCTGCCACAGGGAGTCACTGCGCCACCAGCGGCGCACGTCCTTGTCGATGACCGGCACGAAGTTGACCGGCTTGCCCGGGGTGCGGCACAGCTCGAGGAAGAACGCGACGTCCGCGGGATGCAGGATGTCGGTGTCGATCTCGCGGTAGACGCTGCCCAGCGCGTCGATCGCGGCGTGCGGGTCGTCGGTGGCCGACAGCTCGGCGAACATCGTCGGGATGGGGCCCGAGTCCTGCGGGTGCATGCGGGCCTCGGTGCGCTGCAGCATCTCCACGAAACGCTGCTGCCAGGTGATGTCGGCCCACGGGTGCTGATCGCCGTTGGCGTCGCCGACGGCGAGGGTCGCGTAACGGTCGAGCCATTCGCGGTAGGTCATCTCGGCGACGTCGCCGAAGTACGGCTTGGCGGTGTTCGCCATCGCCGCGATGATCTCGTCGCGACGTGCGGCGACGGCCTCGGCGTCACCGGCGACCTCGTCGAGCAGACGGCCGCAGCGGGACGCGGTGTTGTCGACCTCGTGGATGTCGGCGCCGAGCTGCGAACGGCCCGAAGCCATTCCGGCGGTCGCGTGACCCGCACCGATCCACTCGTCGATACCGGCGGTGTCGACGAGGAGCTGCTTGACCTCGGGGGTGGTGGTGGCCTCCTTGGTGGCCATCGCCGCGGTGCCGATGAGGATGCCGTCGAGCGGCATCATCGGGTAGCCGTAGCCGGTCGACCAGACGCCGGTCAGGTACTCGCTGGCACGCTCCGGGGTGCCGACACCGCCGCCGACGCAGATGACCACGTTGGGTCGGGCGCGGAGTTCGCCGTAGGTGGCGAGCAGCAGGTCGTCGAGGTCCTCCCACGAGTGGTGGCCACCGGCGCGGCCGCCCTCGATCTGGACGATGATCGGATGCTGCGGGACCTCGTTGGCGATCCGTACGACCGAGCGGATCTGCTCGACGGTGCCCGGCTTGAAGGCGACGAAGCGGAGCCCGGCCTCGACGAACTCGTCGACCAGTGCGACCGCGTCCTCGAGTTCGGGGATTCCGGCCGAGACGATCACGCCGTCGAGCGGCGCACCCTGGGCGCGGGCCTTCTGCACGAGGCGCTTGCCGCCGAGCTGCAGCTTCCACAGGTAGGGGTCGAGGAACAGCGCGTTGAACTGCGCCTCGCGACCCGGCTCGAGCAGGTCGGTGAGGGTGGCGATGTTACGGGCGAAGATGTCCTCGGTGACCTGGCCACCGCCGGCGAGCTCGGCCCAGTGGCCTGCGTTGGCCGCGGCGGCGACGATCGCCGGGTCGACGGTGGTCGGGGTCATGCCCGCGAGCAGCATCGGCGAACGTCCGGTGAGACGTGTGAACGCGGTCTCGACAACGGTCCGGCCGTCGGGCAACTCGACGAGGGTCGGGGCGAACTGGGACCACGGGGTGCCGACCTCCGGCACGCCGCCCGGGCTGAAGAGGTTGCGCTGACCGACGCGCAGTGCGGCGGGGACGAGGCCCACCCCCTGGCCGCGGACGAGCGATGCGGAGAGACGGGTGGCGATGTCGCCGGGACCGAAGTCGAGGATCCACCTGGCGCCACCGGCGACGACCTCGTCGACCGAGGAGACCCAGTCGACGTGTGCGACGAGGATGTCATGGGCGTGGCGGGTCGCGAGCTCACGGTCGATGCCGCACCGGTCGGCCCACTCGCCGACGAGTTCGACGGCCTCGGCCATGTTGGGGTGATGGAAGGCGACGGACACCTGGAGGTGGTCGAACTTCGGGGCGAACGGTGCGCCGCCGGTCAGCTTGCGTTTGCGCTCGTCGGCCTCGGCGGCGGCGATCCGCTCGCAGAGCGCGACGAAGCCGGCGAGGTGACGCGGGGCGCCGGAGAGCACGAGGGCGTTGCGGCTGTTCTTGATCGAGACCACCGGCGCGGTGGCCAGGTCGCTCTCGGGAAGGCTCGCGCGGTACTGGGCGAGGACCTCGTCCACCCGTGCCGGGGTGACGTTGTTGACGGCCAGCATCGGCGTGCCGTCGGTGGTGATCCCGAGGCCGCGGCGACGCGCGATGAGCGAACCGGCGGCACCGATGAGATGGGCGACGGCGAGCAGCAGACCCTGACCGGCCTCCGCGGCGTTGCCCTCGGCTCCTACCGCGTCGGTGGCCAGCGAGCCCTGCGAATGTCCGATGACGGCACTCGGCGGGATGCTCGCGGTGTCGAGCCCTTGCTTGCGCAGCGCCTCGACGGCGGCCAGCTGGGTCAGCAGGACCCCGGGACCCGAGAGGGTGAAGTCGGCGAGCGCGGTCTCGGTGGGCACCTCTTCGCCCGCGTCGTGCGCGTGGACCCATGCGAGCGGGTGAAAGCCGTCGGCGCGCGCGACGACGAGGTCGTCGGCGACGGGTGCGACGAGCCGCTCCGCGGCCTCCACGATCCCGGCGATGCGGTGTTCGAGGTCGGCGTCGACGACCAGCTCGGCCAGCGTCGGCAGCCACGCGCCGCCCTGACCGCCGAAACTGATCGCGTAGGGCTCCCCCTGGGCGAGGCGGTCGATGAGCGTGGCTGTGGGGCGCTCTGCGTTGGCGGCGCCCTGCGAGCCGGTGCGGAACTGGTCGACGGTCACGAGTACTCCTCTGTGGTGGTCGGTCTCGGTGGTCGGCGGAGTGTCTTGGTGCCGGCGCGGGCGTCGGCGACGTGTCTCGGGTGCAGGCGCGGGCGCCGGCGATTCCTCGTCGATGAGAACGGGGGTCGTCCACGACGCCCGGGGCATCGCAGGCGAAAACGAGGGCGGCCGCCCTGCCTGATTCGAACTGACTGGTACAACTGGTGAACACGCCTGCCACACAAGGACATTGACGCTCCCCAGTTCATGGAGGAGTCGCCTACGACGTGAACGTGACACCCATGATGACACACGAAAGTGAGGGATTCCTCATGTTTCTGGGTGACCTGTCGGTATACCGACCAGTAACCCCGCGGGTAACTTGAAAGACCATGTCAACGACCATCCGAAGGGTTGCGAAACGCGCTGGCCAGGCAACGTACCCGAAGGTATGTCGACCCCCGATCACGCGCTCGGTCAACCGTTATGAAACCGTGATGTGATCCGGGCCACGCCCCGACCCGGCGGCGATTCGCGTCGGTCGCGTGATGCCCGGATGAACCCCGTCCGTGCCCTAGAGTCGGGCCCATGAGCAGTTGCATCTTCTGCGCCATCGTCGCGGGCACCGCTCCGGGCCGGATCGTCTACTCCGACGACGACGTCGTCGGCTTCCTCGACATCCGACCGGTCACCCGCGGGCACACCTTGCTCGTCCCCCGCGTCCACTCATCCGGTCTCGACGACCTCGACCCGGCCGTCGGTGCGGCCCTCTTCGCCGCCGGACAGCGTGTCGGATCGGCGCTGAAGGCCGGACCGATGGCCGCGGACGGGGTCAACCTCGCCCTCAACGACGGCCGCGCCGCGTTCCAGACCGTCTTCCACACCCATCTGCACGTCGTGCCCCGCCACGCAGGCGACAAGCTCAGTTTTGCCAAGGGCCTGGTCGTGCGTCGCGATCCTGACCCCGACGAGACCGCCGACCTGGTCCGCGCTTCCCTCGAGGCCGCGGGGTGACCGGGCCGACCATCCCCGAGGCCGTGATCGACCTCGTCCGAGACGCGGACTGGATCACCGTCTTCAGCGGGGCCGGCATGTCGGCCGAGAGCGGTATAGCGACCTTCCGCGACGCCCAGACCGGGCTGTGGGAGACATTCGATCCCGCGGAACTCGCCACCCCTGAGGCGTGGGAACGCGACCCCGCCCTGGTCTGGGGCTGGTACCGGTGGCGCGCCCGCGAGGTGCTCGCCGCCGAACCGAACGCCGGACACCGCGCACTGGCCGAACTCGGCGCCTCGCGCACCGTCATGGTGGTCACCCAGAACGTCGACGACCTGCACGAGCGTGCCGGCAGTGACGTGGTCAGCCACCTCCACGGCAGCCTCTTCGCGCCGCGCTGCTCGGTGTGCGACACCCCGTACGACGGTCCCGATGCGCGACCCTCGGCCACCGATCCGGACACCGAACATGTCGAGACACGGGTCACTCCCCCGACCTGCCCGAGGTGCGGCGGGGACGTCCGTCCCGGCGTCGTCTGGTTCGGTGAGGCGCTGCCCGCCGACGATTGGCAGCGGGCCGATCAGGCGTTCCGCGCCGGCGAGGTGGTCATCGTCGTCGGCACCAGCGGCATCGTGTACCCAGCCGCATCACTACCCGAACGCGCTGTGCGCGAAGGCATTCCGGTGATCGAGTTCAACCCTGCCGAGTCGTCGGTGACCGACTTCGCTACCCACAGCCTGCGGGTGCCGGCCGCCGAGGGGCTACCGGCCCTGCTCCGCGCGCTGGGCTGATCGCCCACTCGCCACTACCCCGTGCGTCACTCCCCGGCCGTCAGGTCGATCGGCATCCACGCGGGGGCGTCCTCTGCGGCCGGACGTGCCGTGATCGACCCGGCCTTGCAGCCGCGCGCTTCGAGCGCGGCGGCGACCGCGTCGATCACGCGATCCGGGTCGAGTTCGAACTCCGACTCCCGGACCCGGGCGAACTCCCAACCGCAACGGCGCAATTCGCGCTCGCGCTCGAGGTCGGAGCGGGCCTGGCGGCCGGTTCCGGGGAACGCGTCGGGGTCGCATTCAACGGCCATCCGGGCATCGGCACCGAGGACCACCAGGTCGATGACCCGGTTGTTGACGGTGACCTTCGGGGTCACGTGGTAACCGAGTGCCGCGAGACGGTTGAACACCCGCTGTTCGAGCAGGTTGTCGAACGGTTCGACGCGGCGGTCGTCGGGCACGTCGGTCGGCATCGGGCTGATCGTGATGCCCTCGTTGGCGGTGAAGTACGACAGCAACGAATACCGGAGATCGTTGTGCCGCAAGTCTTCCAGACCGATCGAATGGAACAGCCAGACCTGATCCATCGCGCGGGTGGCCGCGACGTTGATCCGCCGTTGCGATTCCGCACGGGTCAGAGCCGAGATGGCTGTCGGATCGGAGACGACCATCGACAGGAAGACGACGCGGCGTTCGTCGCCCTGGAAATCCGGCGGGGTGCCCACCCGGATACGACGGGTGCGCCACACCTCGGCGTCGAGCCCGTCGAGCAGGGCTCGTTCCAGCGTCTCCGCCTGCTTGGTGCCCTGTAGCGCGATCACGCCGAAATCGCGTCCCTCGTAGGCGGGATCGGCGAGACAGTCGCGCAGGGCCCCGAGGATGGCCTCCACCTCGGCGTCGTTGACGAGACCCGACCCACTGCCGGTCGCCTCGCCGTCGACCGCCACCGTCCGCAACGGTTCGAGGCGATCGGAGCCGTACTGCCGCACCGGGATCAGCGGCGCCTTGCCGTAGAACTGCCGCGACGAGAACTCGATGATCTCCGGCATCGACCGGAAATGCTCACGCAGCCCGACGACATTGCCGAACCTGCTGCGCAGCAACGAGAACAGACTCGACCGCGGGGTCAGTCCGTCGCGAAGGTAGGTCGGGAGGTCCGGCAGTGCGGCGTCGAGCTCGGCGAAGGCGTCGTCGAGCGTGGTCCCGGCGAGTCCGATAGGCGCACACTGCTTGTCGTCGCCCACGACGATGATCCGGGGCGCGAGCCACAGCAGGAAGGAACTGGTGATGTCCGCCTGCGACGCCTCGTCGACGATGACTACGTCGAAGGAGTGCCGGCGGGGCGGGAGCGTCTCGGCGACCTGGCTGATCGACATGATCCATGCCGGGATCGCGTTCTGCGCCACGGCCATCGCCTCGCGCGCGGCACGGCGGAACCGGTTGGCGTGCTTACCCGAACCCTTGCCGAGGTTGATCATGTGGTCGCGGTAGGACTGCAGCGCCTGGATCTCGCCGGTCGTGGTGCGCACCAACAACTCTCGCCAGGCACGGGCAGAGGCGAGACGGGTGGTCACCTGCGCGACGTCGACCTCGATGGCATCGAGGTCGGCCGAGATCCGCGTCTCCGAATGCACGTCGCTGCGTTCGGACACCCACGTGTTGGCGTACCGCCAGGCCCAGGCGGCGGTCATCTCCCGGGCGCGCTCGGACCAGATCGGATCGCGCGGCGTCGCCCAGATGGTCCGGACCAGTTCCGGGGCGCGACTTCTGAGCCGCAGTTCGAGAAGGTCGAGTGCGTTCTCCGCGTTCGCCTGTTCCTGGGCTCTGAGAAAGGCGCGGCGGGCCGTGCGGATCGCGGCGGCGTCGGCGGTGCCGAGCGCGTCCAGCAGTGCATCGCCTTCGGGGGACGGGCCCTTCTCGAGTTCGGCGGCCAGCCCGTAGGTGCACTCGGCCAGTTCACGTTCGGCGAGGGCCGCGTCGTTGGCGGCGGCGATCGAACCCGCCTGCTGGGCGACCTCGGCGATCTCGGCGACGCTGCGCGGACGCGGGCCGCCGGGGCTGATGGCCTCGAGTTCGTGGAGGAGGTGGTCGCGCCCGGTGACCAGCCGCGAGATCCACGCGAGTTGCGCGTCGAGGCGGACGAGCTGATCGACTTGCGCGGAACGGGATCCGGAGGCGTCGATCGGAACATGGAGGTCGGCCAGGATGCGATGGACCTGATGGACGGCGTCGACGACCGTCAGGTGGTCGGCCACCCGTCGCAACGACGCCTCGTCGGTCGGGACCCGACCGTCGACGGTCGCCCGTACCGGAGACTCCTCGACCGCACGCTGTTGCGGGGACCGCCGCAACCGGCCACGCCACTGACCGCCCTCGGCCAGATGGTCGGCGGCCGCGTCGAACAGCGCCGCATCGCCCGGGCGGTCGCCCTCGACGAGAACCGTGTGGGCACCCAGGTCGCGGTCGCGTCGGGCGGCCTCGGCGATCACCGGGGACAGGGTCGTCACGCGCGACCACAGATGGGAGTCGTGGCCCGCCAGCAACCGGTCGGCCATGGCGACCATCGGGGCCGGGAAGGACGACACCTCGCCTGCGGCCACGCCCAGCTGTTCGCAGATGCCCTTGATGGCGAGGAGACGTTCGCTGTCGACGCCATCGAGCGACGGGAGCAGCGCTCCGGTGGCGCCATGGGTTTCCTCGGGCCGCGCGGCGATCCGGGCACAGATCGTGTCCATGGCCGCGGGCTCCGGCAGATGGTCGGCGAGATCGGGGAACCGCTGGGTGAGACGGCCACGGTCGCCACCGGTCACCTGCAGGAGTTCGACGAGCCGGGCGAACTCCGAGGAGTCCAGAGGCGGGACGGCACCCTCGAGTCCGGGCGGCATCCAGTCGAAGCGCTCGGCGTCGCGCTTGACCTGACGCACGATCTCCGCCGGGGTACCCCGATAGTCCCCCGCCACCCACTCGTGGACCTCGGTCTCGCCTGCGCGCAGGTCCCACAGCTCGCGCATGAGCTGGTCGCGCCGGGTGAGGGCGTGGTCGCGGCGGGCCTCGAGATCGGCGATCTCGGCGTCGGCGACGGACACGGAGAACGCCGCCTTGCGCGCGGCGAGGTTCTCCACCACGGACACGATCGTCTCGGCATGGTCCTGGGAGATGTCGGCGATGGACACCGTGAGTTCGCGCAGCGCGGGCGGGAGCATGTCGCGCAGCACGTGGAGGGCGTGTGCCTTCTCGCTGACGACCAGCACGCGTTGCCCCTTGGCGAGCAGCGCGGACGTGACGTTCGCGATGGTGTGCGTCTTGCCCGTACCGGGCGGCCCCTCGACCACGACGCCGGTGTCGTGGCCCAGCCGTACGAGCACGTCTCGTTGTTCGACGTTCGAGGGAAGCGGGAAGAGTGCGTCGGCGATGAGACGTTCGGGTGAGAGCACGTCGGGGCCGTCGAGCGCGGCCAGACGATCCTCGGCGTCGATCGGTTTGACCAGCTGGGCCAGGCCGACGGGCACGCTCGCATCCTCGTCGCGCAGGTCGTCGATGATCGCGTCGTAAAAGGCCAGGGAGTTCTCGACACTGCGGCGTCGGAGGACGATCGCCGGTCGCATGTCGAGTGAGAGGGTGGCGCGGTCGGCGTCGATCTCGATCTCGCCCAGCCACTCACCCACCAGGTCGGTGACCTTGCCGGCGACGACCGACGGCTGCTCGGCGAGTCTGGTCCGCGTCTTCATCGCGCCGGCGAGTTCGAGTCCGTCGACCGCGGCGAGGAGATGGGTGTCGTGCATGGTCGGCGCGGAGCCCGCACCGAGGGCCAGGCGGATGGCGCCCGACTCGTCGCGGTCGGCGACCAGGGCCTGGGTGAGGAGATGCTCGCGGACGAGAGGTTCGGAGGTGGCGTCGTCGTGGACGGTGACGAGGGCATTCGCCAGGACGAGTTCGAGGGTCTCGGGACTCTCGGTCAGCTCGTCGACGAGGCGGGCGACATCGGCGTGGGCGGCGTCGGCGTGGGCGGCCTCGGCGGGATCGATCTCCACGACGACCTGGCCCGGCGCGGCCGATGCCCGCACCGAGATCGGCGTCGACGCGCCCACCCAGACGTGGCCTGCGTGTTCGTCGATGTCCCGGACATCTCCGGAGCGCGAGCGGACGACGTCGCGCAGGAACGCCATCAGCCGGGTGACCTGGTCTCGCAGTGTCTCGCGAGTGTCATCCTGCATCCGATGGGTTCCTCTCGTCGCCGGCGTTCCTACGCTATCAAGCCGCTGGTCAGGAAAGTGGAACTGCCGCATCGTATGTCAGGGTGGGACCACGTCGGCGGGTGGCCGGTGTCGCGCCCACGTGATGAGCTCAGGTGGTGGAACGCAGTGCTCGGTAACCGCCGTCGACGTACCGGACGTTGGTGTACCCGAGACCGGCGATCTGCTCGGCGATGCGCGGCGCTTCCGAGCTCACCGACACCACGGCGATCTCGGTGTCGCGCCCGATCTTCCTGGGCTGCTCGGCGTCGCGGATGACGGGGAAGGTCCCGGTGGGGGTGGGACTCAGGAGGTTCGGCAGCTCGCTGGGCTCGACCACGAAAGCACCCGGAAGGCTGCCCTGGTGGCGCACCACCTGTGGGCGGGCGTCCACCATGACCGCGTTCCCGGCGCGGCTGTGGTCGATCGCTTCTGCTGCTGAAATCGCCTTCACCAAAGACACTGGTGACTCACCAATCCTGTGTTCACTCGTAAGTTTCGTGTCCACTCGATCGGCGGATACCCCGCAGGATCGAGAATGACACCTTGAAGACCCCCGCCGTCAAGGTTACGGAATGATCTCGGTTTGACAAGTTCCGTCACCGCTCAGCGGAGCCACGAGCGAAACCGACTCAGGTCGGTACGACGATCAGGACCGGCGACCGCGTCCGGCAACACGCGGCGAGGGCCGCTTGCCACCGAAGTTGTCGCGCCGACCGTCGCGACCACCCTGCGGTCCGCCCCGCTTGCCACCGCGACCCCGCGGCGCACCGAGATCCTTCCGGATGTCGATCGGGTTCTTGCCGATTTTGGTGTGGCGGAGCTGGGACAGGGTCTCGTTGTCGAGATCGTCGGGCAGCTCGACGAGGCTGAAGTCGTCGCGAATGCTGATGTTGCCGAAGTCCGCGCGGGTCAGGCCTCCCTCGTTGGCGATCGCGCCGACGATCGCACCCGGGGAGACCTTGTGCTTGCGGCCGACCGCGATGCGGTAGGTGGCGAAGCTCGCCCCGGGACGACGCGGCGTACGTTCCCGCTGGTCGCGGTTCCGCCGCTCCGACTCCGGCGGATCGGGCGCCAGCAGGAACCCGCCGTCACGCGTCTCGAGGGCCAGCGCGGCGGCGATGTCGGCCATGGCCACATCGTTGTCGCGGGCATAGTTCTCGATGAGTCCGCGGAACAGGTCCAGGTTGTCCGAGGACAGGTTCTGGGTGATGGACTCACCGAACTTCGCCACGCGCTGGGCATTCACGTCGTCGACGCTCGGCAGGCCGATCTCGGTGAGCTCCTGGCGCGTCGCGCGCTCGATCGCCCGCAACAGGTGGCGCTCACGCGGCGAGACGAACAGCAGCGCGTTGCCCGAACGGCCGGCGCGACCGGTGCGTCCGATGCGGTGCACGTACGACTCGGTGTCGTGCGGGATGTCGTAGTTGACGACATGCGAGATCCGGTCGACGTCGAGGCCGCGGGCGGCCACATCGGTCGCCACGAGGATGTCGATCGAGCCGTTCTTGAGCTGGTTGATGGTCCGCTCGCGCTGCGCCTGGGCGAGGTCGCCGTTGATGGCGACCGCGGACAGTCCGCGAGACCGGAGCTTCTCCGCGAGCTCCTCGGTCGCCTGCTTGGTGCGGACGAAAACGATCATCGCGTCGAATTCCTCGACCTCGAGGAATCGGGTCAAGGCGTCGAGTTTGCGCTGGTGGGATACCTGCAGGTAGCGCTGCGTGATGTTCTGTGCGGTCGCCGTCTTGGACTTGACCGTGATCTCCTGCGGAGACTTCAGGTAGCGCTGGGCGAGCCTGCGGATGGAGCTGGGCATGGTCGCGGAGAAGAGCGCGACCTGCTTGGTGTCCGGGGTCTCGGCGAGGATGCGCTCGACGTCCTCGGCGAAGCCCATCGTGAGCATCTCGTCGGCCTCGTCGAGCACGAGGAACTCGAGCCCGGAGATGTCGAGGGTCTTCTTGTCGAGGTGGTCGATCACTCGACCCGGCGTACCGACGATGACCTGGGCACCGCGGCGCAGGCCCGCGAGTTGCACGCCGTAGGACTGCCCGCCGTAGATCGGCAGGACCTTCACCTCGGGCATGTGCGCCGAATAGCGACCGAAGGCCTCGGACACCTGCAGGGCGAGTTCACGCGTCGGTGCGAGGATCAGCGCCTGAGGCGTGCGCGCCGAGGTGTCGAGCCTGGAGAGGATCGGGATCGCGAAGGCGGCGGTCTTGCCGGTACCGGTCTGCGCGAGGCCGACGACGTCGCGGCCGGCCATCAGCGGCGGGATCGTGGCTGCCTGGATCGGCGAGGGGGTCTCGTAACCGACGTCGGTGATCGCGGCGCGGACGCGGGGCTCGATCTCCAGGTCGTCGAACGTGCCGCCGGGGGTGTCTTGTGCAGAGGTGTCAGCCGGCGCGCCGTGCTCGCCTTGTTCGGAAGTACTCATGCGCGGGTCTCATTCATCGCACTCAACTGTAATCGCCCGACCCCGGAATGTCGGCATCCTGCCATGACCGCGTCACAACTCGCAGCTGAACAGGCATTACAGCACTATGACGAGCACGTGTGATGCATCACACGGATACTGGTACTGTCAGTGCCACTCAAATGGCGTCGACCCCGGTCACCGGGTCGCCCGGCGCCCGATATGTCCCGTTCAGCAAGTCCGTCTCAGGAGTGCCATGCAGCAGCAGTACGCCACCCCGTCCGATCTCACGATCGACGACAAGGCGAACCTCGTCGACTCGATCCTCAAGTACCGGACCGAGCGACCCACGATGCCTCTCTTCCGCAAGCGCTCCCACAACCAGTGGATCAACGTCACCGCGAAGCACTTCGCCGACGAGGTCGACGCCGTGGCCAAGGGACTCGTCGCGTCGGGCATCGAGCCCGGGGATCGTGTGGCCATCCTGTCCTCGACCCGGTACGAGTGGACCGTCCTCGACTACGCGATCTGGCGTGCGGGCGGATGCACCGTCGCCATCTACGAGACCTCGGCCCCCGACCAGGTGCAGTGGATCCTCGAGGACTCGGGCGCCAAGCTCCTCGTCGTCGAGAACCACGAGCACTACACCAAGCACATCCGCGTGATCGACGAGACGCCCACGCTCAAGGAGACGCTGGTCATCGACGATCACGCTCTCCCGACGCTCACCAAGCGCGGCGCGACCGTCGCCGACGACGAACTCGACCGTCGTAAGGCGAACTCGCTGTCCAGCGACGCCGCGACCCTGATCTACACCTCGGGTACCACCGGCCGCCCCAAGGGCGTCCTGCTCACCCACGCCAACTTCATGGCCGAGTGCGCCGCCACCCGTGACGCCGTCGGCGCCGGACTGGCCGAGGGCAAGACCACCCTGCTGTTCCTGCCGCTGGCGCACGTCTTCGCCCGCATCATCGCCGTGGCCAGTGTCGAGAACGGGGTGATCCTGGGCCACACCAACGACATCTCGAATCTGGTCAACGACTTCGCGGTCTTCAAGCCGCACTACGTGCTGTCGGTGCCGCGCGTGTTCGAGAAGGTCTACAACTCTGCGAAGCAGAAGGCCTACGACGGCGGCAAGGGCTCCATCTTCGAGAAGGCCACCGAGACCGCCATCGAGTACAGCAAGGCGACCGAGGAAGGCAAGATCGGTCTCGGCCTGAAGCTGCGTCACGCAGTGTTCGACAAGCTCGTCTACGGCAAACTGCGCGCTGCTCTCGGTGGTCAGTGTGAGGGTGCGATCTCCGGCGGCGCCCCGCTCGGCGCACGCCTCGGTCACTTCTTCCGCGGCGTCGGCATCCCGGTCTACGAGGGTTACGGCCTCTCCGAGACCACCGCCGCGGTCACCGCGAACAATGACGAGCACCAGAAGGTCGGCTCGGTCGGGCGCCCGGTGCCCGGTGTGACGGTGGCCATCGCCGACGACGGCGAGATCCTCCTCAAGGGCCCGGTCGTCTTCGGAGGCTACTGGCGCAACGAGGCCGCGACCGCCGAAGCGATCCGCGACGGCTGGTTCCACACCGGTGACATCGGCACCCTCGACGACGGCTACCTCTTCATCACCGGCCGTAAGAAGGAACTCATCGTCACCGCCGGCGGCAAGAACGTCTCCCCCGCACAGCTCGAGGACACCATCCGCGCTCATCCGATGGTCAGCCAGTGCCTGGTGGTCGGCGACAACAAGCCGTTCATCGGCGCGCTCATAACCATCGATCCGGAGGCCGTCCCCGGCTGGCTGGAGCGCCACAACCTGCCCGCCGACACCCCGCTCTCGGAGCTGATCGAGAACGAGGACCTGAAGGCCGAGATCGACGCCGCGGTCAAGGAGGCCAACTCGAAGGTCTCCAACGCCGAGGCGATCAAGAAGTTCACCATCCTCGACACCGACTTCTCGATCGAGACCGGCGAGCTCACGCCGACGCTGAAGCTCAAGCGCAACGTCATCCACGACGCGCACAAGCAGGCGATCGCCGACCTCTACTCCTAGAGGTCGCCCGTCGGGGGCGAGATAGATCACGACTCACCGCGGCCCGGGATGACTCCGGGTCGCGGTGAGTTCTATCTTCAGATCAATGTCTTCGAACCGAGTGTCCGGGAACCGAGATCTCGCCATCGACGCCACGCGGGGAGTGGCGATCTGGAGCATGGTCACCGCACACTTCGCCACCGATTCCCCGTTGGCGTCGCCCACGCACGCCTTTCCGTACGTGGACGGGATGTCGGCGTTCGTCATGCTCTCGGGCATCGTGCTGGGTCTCGTGTACCAGCGCTGGGTCACCCGTCACGGGCTGCGGTATGCCTACGTCCGCCTGGCCAAGCGCATCGCGGTCCTCTATGTCTGTCAGCTGGTGATCGCGCTCGTCGCCGTCGCGGCCGCACTCGAGGGGCACCGCTGGCTCACACTCCTGCTCCCGGTCGACGGCTGGGCCGACGGGATCTGGCTGTCGGTCACGATGCAGTACCTGCCGAGCGGCGGGAACATCCTGCTCCTCTACATGGTGCTGATGATGTCCGCGTTCGCCCTGTTCCCGCTCCTCCAGCGCGGGTGGTGGGCGTGGATTCTCGCCGGTTCGCTGGTGTTGTACGCGGTCTCGCTGTTCTGGTCGCCGGACTGGTTCTACCTCAGCGCCTACCAGGCGGCCCCGCACATCCAGAACGTCGCGGGATGGCAGATCATGTTCATCCCGTCGGTGGTGCTCGGCTGGAACTGGTCGCGCTGGAGTGTCCCCGAGTTCGTCGACCGCTGGCTCGTCGTCATCGTCGCCGTGGCCGTGACGGTCGCACTGTTCTTCCATTACGGCATCGACGCCGGCCCGTGGGCGCACCTCGAACCCACCTTCGCCGACAAGCTGGATTTCCGGCCCGCACGCGCGATCGGCGCCTACCTCGTGATCCCCGCCCTCTACGGGGTGTTCCGGTTGTTGCTGCGCTGGTGGCATCACGACTGGTTGCGACCGCTGGTCATGACCGGCACCCGCAGCCTCGACTCCTATGTCATCCAGGCGATCGCGCTGGTCGTCGTCCCGATCCACATCGCCCACCGGCCGTGGGACGCGCTCACGATGCAGGCCGTCGCGCTGCTGGTGTTCGGCATCTGTTGGGCGTGGGCGGAGTTCCGGTACTTCAACCACATCGACAAGTTGCACAAGGTCCCCGGACGGGTCGCACGCGGAGTCCTGTCGCGCCGTACCGGCACTGCGCCCGGGGCCGACGGCGAGTCCGTTGCCGAGGACGATGTCGAACCCGGTGTGCGCACCGACGAACAGCCGCAACCGACGGGAGCCCGCGCATGACCGCAGAAAAGCAACAGCCCGGGGAGATGACACGCAGCGTGCACGCCGGGAACGACTCATCGGGGCCGTCGGTGCGCACGCCCATCACGATGGCGAACTCCTACCACCTGCCGCCCGAGCCGGAACAGATCAGCTGGTCGGGTACCGACCAGCTCTTCTACACGCGCAACACCGGCGCCAACCAGGTCGCCCTGCAGGACAAGCTCGCCGCGCTCGAGGAGGCCGAGGACGCGGTCGTGCTGGCCTCCGGCGTCGCCGCTCTGCACGCCGTCTTCTTCACCTTTCTCTCCACCGGCGATCATGTCGTCGTCTCGGACACCACCTATGAGGCGACGTGGAAGCTCTGGGCCGAGCTGTTGCCGAAGAAGTACGGGATCGAGGCGACCTTCGTCGACATCACCGACCCCGAGAACGTCCGCGCGGCACTGCGTCCCAACACGCGACTGGTGGCGGTCGAGACGATCGCGAATCCGACGACCAAGGTCGGGGACATCGCGGAGCTCGCCGGCATCGCGCACACCGCCGACGCCCTTCTGCTCGTCGACTCGACCTTCACCCCGCCGCCGCTGTACCGGCCACTCGCCGACGGCGCCGACCTCGTCGTCCACTCGCTGACGAAGTACATCAACGGTCACGGCGACGCGATGGGCGGCGCGGTGCTCGGGCGCGCCGAGCTGATCGGCCGCATCAAAGAACAGGCGATGGTCGACGTCGGCGGCGTGATCTCGCCGTTCAACGCATGGCTGATCGCCCGCGGGGCCATCACGCTGCCGCTGCGACTCGCACAGCACCAGCGCAACGCCGAACGCGTCGCCGCCTTCCTCGACGACGACCCGCGCATCGCCTTCGTCCGCTACCCCGGCCTCGCCTCCCATCCCGAGCACGAGCTGGCGGCTCGGCAGTTCGGCGGACGCGGCTTCGGCGGGATGATGGCCTTCGCCGTGCGCGGCGACTCGGCGACACAGAACCGCTTCGTCGGTGCACTGCAGGTGATCACGTCCGCGGTGTCGCTCGGTCACGACGAGTCGCTGATCGTCCACGTCGGACCCGACGGCCCCCGCGTCGCCGCATACCCCGAGCCGTTCCGGCAGTGGGGTCACCTCCGTTTCTCGGTCGGCCTCGAAGACGCCGAGGACCTGATCGCCGACATCTCCCGGGCACTCGACGCAACCTTCCCGAACGCCGACTGAGCGCGCGTATCGTATTTCGAGCCGGTGCTTTTCGAGGTTCGATGACAACCGGCGAGAGGCGGCGACGATGTCAGGCAACCCGGTCACCGGTGCGGTCGACCGCGCCACCGACAGTCCGTGGTTCGAGCGGGTGGCGCGTGCCGGGCACGCCGTCAGCGGACTCCTCCACCTGCTCATCGCCTACATCATCGTGCGACTCGCCTTCGGCGACGAGGGCAATGCCGATCAGTCCGGCGCCCTGGGGATCTTCGCGGGGAACCCCGGCGGCCGGCTCGTCCTCTGGATCGCGGCCGTCGCATTCGTCGGGCTGGCTCTCTGGCGCATCGCCGAGGCCATCGTCGGGCCTCATCCCACCGAATCCGGCCGCGAGAACGACGGCGCGCAGGACTGGCTGGACCGCGGGAAGGCCCTGTCCCTCGCCGTCGTCTACGTCGGGTTCACCTGGACTGCGGTGCGTTTCGCGATGGGCAGCGGCCAGTCGAGCGGGGAGCAGAACGCCGGACTCACCGCACGCCTGATGCAATCCGGCGGAGGTAAGTTCGTCGTGGTGGTCGCCGGGCTGATCATCATAGGCGTCGGCGTCTATCACGTGTACAAGGGCGCGAGCCGCAACTTCCTCGAGGACCTCAAACCGCCGATCGGTCGCACGACCTCCGACTCCCCCGCATCATCGCGGTCCGGAGCAGCCTCCGGCGACCGCGCGGCAACCATCGCGGGGGTGATCGGCTACTGCGGCAAGGGCCTGGTGCTGATCGGCACCGGCATCCTCGTACTCGTCGCGGTGGCGACCACTGATCCGTCGAAGGCGAGCGGACTCGACGGCACGGTCAAGTCGCTCTCCGGCCTGCCCGCCGGGCAGGTGCTGATGATCCTGGCCGCGATCGGTATCGCCGGGTACGGCGTGTACTGCTACTGGCTCACCCGGTTCGCGCGGATGTGACCGCCGACCCTCGGTTCGCCTCGTACTCAGTTCGCCTCGTAGAGGATTCCGCGGCCGATGGCCTCCCGGACCACCGGCAGTGCGGCGGTGGCCAGCGCCTCGGCGTCGACGCCGTGGAATCCGGCAAGCAACTCGATCAGGGTCTGCAGGGGAACCTGCCCGCGGCATCCGGCCAGTAGCGCTCGGGACACCTCGTCGACTCCGAGGACCGCGGCCGGGCCTCCGGGGCGGCGCACGGCGGCACCGACCTGTTGCCAACCGTCCTCGCCGGGAAGCGAATGCTCCTCGAGCATCACCGGTGCGATCGACAGCCGCTTGTCCAGCAGGTCGGCGTCGGAGGTCTCGCGCAGGTACCGACGGCGGGCCAGGAAGGCCTGCGCCTCGGGACCCGTGACCTCTTCGCCTGCGCCCGTGATCTCCTCGAGGACGACGTCGGGTCCCCGGTCCTCCCCCGCTTCAGGCGCCCGGACCGTGATCGAACCCATACCGATCGCGACGATGTCGTTGTCGTCGAACCACTCCAGCCACTGCTCCCCGCGCCGAGCAGCGGCCTGCTCGTCCTCGCCGGCGTCGGAGAGCCACAGGGACACATAACTGATCGGGTCGGCCGCTTCGCGCTGGACGACCCAGGCATCGAGACCGGTCCCGTCCAGCCAGCCGGCCACCCGCTCACGCCAGTCCGCACCGTCGGTGATGATCCAGTTGGCGAGAATCTGGGCGGTGCCGCCCGGATTCAGATACGCGGGCAATTCGCGGATGAGCTGCTCGCACAGCGCATCTCCGACGACGCCCGAGTCGCGGTAGATGTAGTCCTGGCTGCCGGTCCCGACGACGAACGGCGGGTTGGAGACGATGAGGTCGAAACGCTCCCCCGCCACGGGTTCGAACATGCTGCCCGCGCGCAGATCCCACGACATCCCGTTGAGACGTGCGGTCGCCCGGGCCAGCGCCAGTGCCCGCTCGTTGGTGTCGGTGGCGACGATCTCGTCGCAGTGCGAGTTCAGGTGCAGCGCCTGGATGCCGCAGCCGGTGCCGATGTCGAGGGCGCGCCGTGCGGGTTCACGAATGATCGCGCGCG
The DNA here is from genome assembly GCF_054823965.1 of Gordonia sp. GN26. NCBI lineage: Bacteria > Bacillati > Actinomycetota > Actinomycetes > Mycobacteriales > Gordoniaceae > Gordonia > Gordonia sp. GN26. The sequence continues at coordinate 67,015 of NZ_JSYC01000002.1, forward strand.
CAAGCGACATCGACGCCCCACCGATGCCGAGTACATGGTCGTGGGCGACGGGACCCGGTCGCATGGCGGCATCCTGGTCGGCGACGACGAGGAAGTCGTGGGTCTCGTCGGCGTGCGGTCGGATGTCGAGGCTCGCGCGGATCGCCCCGTCGTCGAGCCGGGCCAGGACACCCTGGTCGATGAGTGCGTCGACGCCGGCCGTCGGAAACGCCTGTGCGACGAGGTTTTCGGGTTCATCCGAGCCGAGGAGGAAGAGCCTGATGAGGGTGGCGAGTCGCGATTCGTTCTCGTCGCCGTCGCGCTGCTCCTCCGCGGTAGCGGCCAGCGCCGGCCACCACACACCGCGCAGCAGGGCCGCATGGACCTCTTCACCGAGGAGTTCGGTGACACCATCGGTCGTGTAGGCCCCGGCGCGGAGGTCGGCACCCAGGGCGTCGACGACGGAGTCGTCGCTCAGTGGATGAGGGGAAGAATGTTGCGCCGTCACGCACCTGAGGCTACTCATCTCGACCGACCGGGATCGCGCCGTCCCTCGTCGTCAGCAGTCGGACAGCACCCGGGCCATCGCGTCGCGCTCCGCCGCGGTGACCCAGAGTCCGTAGGCCTTCTTCACCTCGATCTGGCGGCTGACGTAGGTGCACCGATAGGCCTTGTTCGGGGGTAGCCAGGTGGCCGCATCGCCGGCTCCCTTGCGCTGGTTCACCGTTCCGTCGACCGCCTGCAGGTTCCTCGGGTCGTTGGCGAACTCCAGACGGCGACGCCCATCCCATTGCGCCGCCCCCTTCTGCCAGGCGTCCGCCAGGGCGACGACGTGGTCGATCTGGACGAGCGCCGACGTGTCCTGGCCACGGGTGAACCGCACCGTTGTGCCGGAGTAGGCGTCGACGAGGGTGCCCGACAGCACGCGGCACCCATCGGTGTGCAGGGTGACGTCGACGAGGTCACGGCGCAGGATGTCCTCCCGCGTCCGACAACCGTTGCGCCCGAACTGCACATCGACCGCATCGTCCCAGGCCGTGCCGAACTCCGAACGCGAGTATCCCGTCTTGGGCGCCCGGCCCTTCACCGGCAGCGAGTCGAGGTCGGCGAGGTGTTGGCTCGTCGGCGTCGGCGTCGGTGTCGAGAACGGTGTCGGTGTCGGTGTCGAGAACGGAAGTGACGGACCCGAAGCCGTACCCGGGGCGGGTGCTGTCTCCGGAGACGATTCCGACCGAAGCAGACCGAGTGCTGCGAGGACGCCGAGGACAACAACCATTCCGATCCCCGGCAGCACCGTCCGACGTCTCACCCGGGCATCGTTTCATGCGGCCCCGACAGACAGCGGGGCGCGCCTGGTGACCGGCGAACCTCGACCCGACCTGCAGACGTCGACCGAAGTCTGCAGGTCGAAGCGAGGTTCGCCGGTGGAGTCTCGCGGACCGTCGGCGTTCGGAGCCGAGGCGCCCCCACCGAACAACTCGGGACGACAATCCCGAGGTGGCAACGATTCGGTCCCATTCGGGATGACAACCCTCCGCTTCAGTATGATCACCCCTACGACCGGGTCAAACGTGCCACTTCGGTGCGTCCGGTCGCCCGGAGATCACACTCCCTGACCGGAAGGACGGCAACGCCATGAGCGCACCGGAGAGCGGCGCCGATCGCGAGAGCGACGCGGTGGACACGGAGAACGACGCCGTAGACACCGATCTGCAGGCTGCCGACGAGGACGCGACGGTCGAGGTCGAGGCCCTGGATGACGAGGACGCCACGGTCGAGCTCAGCCCCGATGAGCTCGCTGGTGAAGAGGTCGCCACCGAAGAGGCCACCGCCGACGAGCCCGCTGCAGAAGACTCCGCCGAGGACGTTGCCGCCGAGGACGTCGCCGTCGAGGAAACCGCCGCCGTCGACGATGCGGCCCCGGTGGAGGAAGCCCCGGTCGACGAGGAAGTCCTCGACAAGCCCGTGGAGGCCGAGACCCACGAAGATCTCGCCGACGCCGCGGACCTCGAGGGTCTGCACGTGTCGTCGCGCGTTCGCGTCACCCTCGAGGACGGCACCACACGAGAGGGCGAGATCGTCGACGACTTCGCCGACCTCGCTCCCGGCGACCAAACCGTCGAGGCGCGTATTGACGAGGATCACACCGCCCGCCTGCGGCGCTGGGCGATCTCGACCGACGACCACGACATCGTCTTCGCCGACGACGACGCCGTCGAACTGCTGAGCGTTTCGTAGAAGGAATGTGCGCCATGGGCGCACAACTTCTACGAAATCCGGTGCGCGAGGGGGGACTTGAACCCCCACGTCCGTAGACACTGGAACCTAAATCCAGCGCGTCTGCCAATTCCGCCACTCGCGCTCGGTGCGGCCCCGGCATCGAACCGGGCTCCGCACTGTAACCGCGACCACCCTACCGGCCGGGTTTTGATCACCGCAGGCCAGGTACCTTGAAAGGTATGTCCTCATCCCCCCGTCGCACGCATCGGCCGGCGCTCGTGGTGCTGACCGTGGTCGCCGCGGTGGCGTGTCTGATCCTCGCCTGGTGGCAGTGGTCCCGCTTCGAGTCGGCCTCCGGCAGCGGCCAGAACCTCGGCTATGCGCTGCAGTGGCCGGCCTTCGCGGTCGCGGTCATCTACGCCTACCGGCGCTTCGTCGTCCTCGAGAGCGACCCGGAGGAAGCGCGAAAGGCCGCCGCGGACGCCCGTGCCGCGGCCGAGATCCCCGAGGGCATCCTCCCCGAGCGCCCGACGACGCCGAGCGCGGCGTCGCTCGCCAACGATCCCGACCCGGTCAAGGACGCTGCGCTCATCGAATACAACCGCTACCTGGCCGAACTCAGATCGGCAGACACCCCCGACGCCCCGTCATCGAAAGGCCCGCAGTGACCGAGACCGCATCCACCGCTTCCGCTCCCACCGCTCCGGTGGAGAAGGTCCGTGGGGCCCTGTTGAGGTACCGCGTCCTGGCCTGGATCACCGGTATCTGGCTGCTGCTCCTCGTCGCCGAGCTGATCCTGGCGTACGGCTTCGACAACAAGGCACTCGACTTCGTGCCGATCGTCCACGGCTGGGTCTACTTCGTCTACCTGATCATGGCGATCGACCTGGCGATCAAGGTTCGCTGGCCCGCGGGCAAGACGATCATCACCGCGATCGCCGGCACCATCCCGTTCCTGTCCTTCTGGTTCGAGCACAAGCGCACCCAGGAAGTGAAGGCGCAATTCAACCTCTGAGCGAGGCCGGCTCAAAACCACCCCTGGGATCAGCCCTCCAGGAGCGACCGAGTGACGATATGTCAGCGGCAGCGCTCCACAGGGCGGATCTCAGGGGTGGTTTTTGGCGCGGTACCCGTCAGCTGTTGGCCAGCTCCCGCAGCGCCGGTACGAGCTGAGCCAGAGCCTTGCCGCGGTGGCTCAGCGAGTCCTTCTCCTCCGGGGTGAGTTCGGCCGACGACCGGCCGGCCGCGAGCTCGTCGTCGGGTGCGAAGAGCGGGTCGTAACCGAAGCCGTTCGGTCCGCGCTCCGCGCGCAGCACCGTCCCGCGCCACTCCCCGCGCACAACCGTCTCAGTCCCGTCCGGCAGCACCAGCGCGCACGCCGACACGAACGCGGCGCCGCGTCGTTCGTCCGGGGTGTCGGACAGTTGCGCCAGCAGCAGCGCGTTGTTCGCCGGATCGTCGCCGTGCGCACCCGACCAGCGCGCCGACAGGACACCGGGCATCCCGTTCAGCGCGTCCACCGAGATCCCGGAATCATCCGCGAGACAGGGCAATCCGGTGGCGCGTGCACCCGACCGCGCCTTGATCAGTGCGTTCTCCTCGAAGGTGGCGCCGTCCTCGGGCTCCTCCGGGTATTCGGGCACGGCGTCGAGGCCGAGGATCTCCAGGCCGGTGATCCCGGCGGCGTCGACGACGCGCTGCAGCTCGGCGAGCTTCTTGCGATTGCGGCTCGCGAGCAGGACCTTCGACATCAGGCGTTGCCCGGCAACTGACCCGGGTACGGCTCGGCGAGCACGGCCCGCTGGGCCTCGAAGAGCTTCTGGGTGCCGATCGCGGCGACGTCGAGCAGCGCGTCGAGCGTCGACCGTGCGAAGGTCGCGCCCTCACCGGTGCCCTGTACCTCGACGAGGGTGCCGGCGTCGGTGGCGACGACGTTCATGTCGACCTCGGCCCGCGAATCCTCTTCGTACGGCAGGTCCAGACGCACCCGGCCGTCGACGACGCCCACACTCACCGCGGCGATCGCACACGAAAGCGGTTGCGGGTCGGACAGTTTACCGGCGGCACGCAGGTAGGTCACCGCGTCGGCGAGGGCCACGTACGCGCCGGTGATCGCCGCGGTGCGGGTACCGCCGTCGGCCTGCAGGACGTCGCAGTCGAGCGCGATGGTGTTCTCACCGAGTGCCGCGAGGTCGATGCACGCCCGCAGGGAACGGCCGACGAGCCGGCTGATCTCGTGGGTCCGGCCGCCGATCTTGCCCTTGACCGATTCGCGCTTGTTCCGCTCGTGGGTGGCCGCCGGGAGCATCGAGTACTCGGCGGTGAGCCAGCCCAGACCCGATCCACGACGCCACGGCGGGACGCCCTCGGTGACACTCGCGGTGCACATCACGCGGGTCTGTCCGGACTCCACCAGCACCGATCCCGCGGGATGGCTGGTGAAGCCACGGGTGAAGGAGATGGGACGCAGTTCGTCGTCGGCTCGGCCGTCAGCTCGTGTGGTCACGGCTCCAACTGTAACGACCGTGGTCGGACGGCATGTGACCCACCGCTAGGCCAGATCGATGACCTGTCCCTGACGCATGAGGTCGACCGGCCCCGAGAACGTGCTGCGGGCCTCGGCGAGGATCTCCGCGGAATCGGTCCACGGGGCGACGTGGGTGATCGCGAGCGCGCGCACATTGGCCTTGGTCGCGGCCTCCCCTGCCTCGATCCCGGACATGTGCAGGTCCGGCGGACGTTCCGACGGGGCGTGGGTCCACGACGCCTCGCACAGGAACAGGTCGGCGTCGGCGGCGAGATCGATGAGTTCGTCGCAGGGAGCGGTGTCACCGCTGTAGGCGATGACCTGCCCTTCCGGTCCGGTGATGCGCAGTCCGTAGGTCTGCGGAGGATGATTGACCTTCACCGACTTGATCCGCATGCCGCCCAGGGTGATCTCGACCCCGTCCCGCCACTCGTGGACGTCGAAGGTGTCGGAGATGTCGTCGACCTGGCCGGGATACTCCGACGAGCCGTGGCCGATCCGCAGGGCGGTCCCCGGTGGCCCGTAGAGGGGCGCGCGTTCCGTCGCCGCCGAGGGCGCATACCGGCGCCACACCAACATCGCGGGCAGATCCAGGCAGTGATCGGCATGGAGATGGCTCAGGACCACCGAGACCCCGCAGGGATCGGTCACCCGTTGCAGTTCTCCGAAGACACCCGGTCCGCAATCCACCAGCACCGGCTGTTCGCCGGGGACAGAGAGCAGGTAGCCGGAGCACGCCGCCCCCGGTCCGCCCACACTGCCCGAACATCCGAGGACCGTGAGACGCATACGCCCTACTGTGCCATGCCCGCGCGAGTTGCTGTCGGGTTACCGGGTCACAAGTGGGCGGCGAAGATTGCCCGAGTCCGCTAAAGGTGCTGGACAGCACCGACGACGGGTCCGAGGAAGCGCCGCGACAGCTTGGCGAACATCTCCGGGTCGCCGGTCGCCTGGAAGACGCGCGACGCCTCCCGACCGGTGTGCGGATGCAGCAGGTCGGACTCGGTGAGGACGCGGTAGAGGTCTTTCGCCGTCTCCTCCGCACTCGACACGAGCGTCACCTCGTCGCCCATCGCGAGCTGCAGGACGCCCGTCAGCAACGGGTAATGCGTGCAACCGAGCACGACCGTGTCGACGCCGGCCTCCTGGAGTGGTTCGAGGTACCCCTCTGCCAGACCGAGGATCTGGCGGCCGCTGGTGATCCCGCGTTCGACGAAGTCGACGAAGCGCGGGCACGGCACGGCGGTGATCACCGCGTCGCGGGCCGCAGCGAACGAATCCTGGTACGCGCGTGAGGAGATGGTGGCCTCGGTGCCGAGCACGCCGATCCGGCCGTTCTTCGTGGCGACCACTGCGCGACGTACCGCGGGGAGCACGACCTCGACCACCGGGATCGGCGCGTAGCGCTCCCGGGCGTCACGCAGGCAGGCGGCGGACGCCGTGTTGCAGGCGATGACGATCGCCTTGACGCCGCGCTCGGCCAGATCGTCGCCGATCGCGAGCGCGTGCTTGCGGATCTCGGGGATCGTCAGCGGACCGTACGGTCCGTTCGCGGTGTCGCCGATGTAGACGATGTCCTCGTCGGGCAACAGGTCCATGACGGCGCGAGCCACGGTCAGTCCGCCGACGCCGGAGTCGAAGATCCCGATCGGCGCCTCGGGATCGGAGGTCCAGACGGGCACGTTGGGTGAGGCGGTTATGACGCCACCCCCGGGGTCGCGGTGCGCTGCTTGCCTTTGCGGTCGCGCGAGGCGAGGAACCAGGCGGCCAGCACGCCGGCGATCGCGCCGAACAGATGTGCCTGCCAGGAGACGACGGGGTTGGTCGGCAGCACGCCCCACAGGATCGAGCCGTAGATCAGGAGGAGCACGACGCCGCCGAGGATCTGCCACAGATCGCGGTTGAACAGGCCGCGCACGATGAGGAAGGTGAGCCAGCCGAAGATGATGCCCGACGCGCCGACCGTGATCGAGTAGGGCGCGGCGAACAGCCACACCCCCACCCCGGAGATCACCCAGATGATGCCGGTGACGATGAGAAACCGCTGCGTCATCAGGACCAGGAAGCAGAGCACCGCACCGGGCATGAGATTGGCGAACAGGTGCTCCCAGTCGGCGTGCAACATCGGCGCCCAGAGGATGCCGTCGAGGCCGTCGACCTGGCGGGGTTCGATCCCGTTGGAGTCGAGATCGTATCGGGTGGCCGCGTCGATCAGCTCGATGACGAACAGCACCGCGATGATGCACACGGTGGTGATCAGCGAGCGCAGCCAGAGCGGGCGGGAGCGCCGCGGCTCCTGCTGCTGCCCGACCGGTGGGGTGTACGACGTCATGGCCAGTTTCTCTTCGGGTCTCGACTCTTCGGGTGGCGTTCCGGCGGGCCGGTCACGCCCAGAGCTGACCTTCGAGTGCCTGCTCCGCGTCGTCCAGGCTACCTTCGTAGACTCCGGTCGAGAGATACTTCCATCCCGCGTCGGGCACCACGAAGCCGATGTCGGCGCGGACGCCCGCCTTCAGGGCCCGACGCCCGATGCCGCGCGCGGCCTGCAGGATCGCGCCGGTGGAGATGCCCGCGAAGATGCCCTCGAGGTCGATCAGCTCACGGACGCGGGCGACCGCGTCGACGCCGGTCACCGAGAACCGGCGGGTGAGCACCGAGTCGTCGTAGAGCTCCGGGATGAAGCCCTCGTCGATGTTGCGTAGGCCGTACACCTCGTCGCCGTAGCGCGGTTCGGCCGCGACGATCTCGATGTCCGGACTGCGTTCGCGCAGAAAACGTCCGACGCCCATGAGCGTCCCGGTGGTGCCCAGGCCCGCGACGAAATGCGTGATCTCCGGCAGATCGGCGTAGAGCTCGGGGCCGGTTCCCTCGTAGTGGGCGGCGACGTTCGCCTGGTTGCCGTACTGGTAGAGCATCACCCAATCGGGGTTCTCCGACGCCAGCTTCTTGGCCACGGCGACTGCGGTGTTGGACCCGCCGGCGGCCGGCGAGGAGATCACCTTGGCACCGAACATGCGCAGCAGCGAACGACGCTCCTCGGAAGTGTTCTCCGGCATCACGCAGATCAGCTGGTAGCCCTTGAGTTTCGCGGCCATGGCCAGCGAGATCCCGGTGTTGCCACTGGTCGGTTCGAGGATCGTCGAGCCCGCGTGCAGCAGCCCGTCACGTTCGGCCTGCTCGATCATGCGCAGCGCCGGCCGGTCCTTGATGGAACCGGTCGGGTTGCGGTCCTCGAGTTTGGCCCAGAGTCGGACGTGCGGTCCGTCGGCCGTCTCGTCCCAGCGCGGGGACAGTCTCTGGAGCCCGATCAGCGGTGTGTTGCCGACCGAGTCGATGAGTGAGTCGTAGCGTGCCACGCTCAGCAGCCGCCGGCGACCGCAGGCAGGATGGTCACCTCGTCACCGTCGTCGATGGAGGTGTCGAGACCGCCGGAGAACCGGACGTCCTCGTCGTTGACGTAGATGTTGACGAAGCGGTGGAGTTTTCCGTCCGCGACGAGTCGCTCCTTGAGTCCGGGGTTGCCCGACTCGAGGTCGTCGATCAGTGCGGAGAGCGTGGTCCCGGAACCCTCGACGCGCTTGGCGCCGCCGGTGTGGGTCCGCAGGATCGTCGGGATGGACACGGTGACTGGCATATTCAGCTCCTGATCTCGATCTCTTCTTCGGTGACCGTGCCGTCGACGATGCGATAGCTACGGATCTCGGCGGTCTCCGGGTCCCGGGTGGACACCAGCACATAGTGGGCGCCGGGCTCGCCGGCGTAGGAGATGTCGGTGCGGCTCGGGTAGGCCTCGGTCGCGGTGTGCGAGTGGTAGATCACCACCGGTTCCTCGTCGCGGCGATCCATCTCGCGCCACACGGACAGCTGCTCGGCGGAATCGAACCGGTAGAACGTGGGCGACCGTTCGGCGTTGATCATCGGGATGAACCGCTGCGGGTCGTCGGAACCCTCCGGCCCGGCGATCACGCCGCACGCCTCGTCGGGATGATCGGCGCGGGCGTGCGCGACCATCGCGTCGACGAGTTCCTGATCGATCTTCAGCATCGCTGTCCCGTTCTCCTTCGCAGACGCGTGGCCCGTACGGACACGTCGGATCGGCGACCGGTCGTCGCGCATGTCCCGAGAGGGAACGCCGGACCGCGAACGGCTATTCCTGATGTGGTTATGACCGGCGTCACCGAGGGGCAGGCCGGGGCCCGCGATTCAGGCGAACGCCGACGGCGCGGCTTGGGCGTATGTCGGTATCGAGGCCACCGACTCGGCGGCCAGCACAGCATTCACGATCGCCCGCTGGACGACATCGGCCGCACATCGGGACACCTCGGCGATGATCGCCGCGTCCGCGTGCATCCCGGGCGGCGAGGCGGTCGCCGGGTCGCTCGGCTCCGGTCGCACCGCGCCGGTTGCGACGGCGAAGATGGTGTCACCGTCGAGCGGCGAGTGGGCCGGGCGGATGGCCCGGCCGAGACCGTCGTGTCCGGCCATGGCGATGCGGCGGGTCATCGCCGCATCGAGCGCGGCATCGGTGGCGACGACCCCGATCGTCGTGTTCAGAACGGTGTGTTTCTCCGCGAGCTCGGTCAGGTACGCGATGTCGGCGGCCTCGGGACTTCTCAGGCCCAGTTCGGCCAGTTCGTCCTCGCCGAGGTCCCACGGCAGCCCGGTCTTCGGGTCGATGACCGCGCCGACCGGGTTGGCGACCATCAGCGCACCGACGGTGATGCCGGCTGCCGGACCGCTCTCGATCCTCACCGACGCGGTGCCGACGCCACCCTTGAGTGCACCGGCACGCGCACCGGCGCCGGCCCCGACACTGCCGACGGCGAAGTCGACCGCGGCCGCACGGACGGCCTCGGCTCCGAAGTCGGCGTCGGGCCGGTGATCCCACGCGCCGACCGGCAGATCGAAGATGACCGCCGCCGGGACGATGGGCACCACGTGTCCCCTGGTGTCCATGGGCAGTCCGACGCCCTCGGCCTCGAGCGCGCGCATCGCACCGTCGGCCGCCGCGAGGCCATAGGCGCTGCCGCCGCTGAGCACGATGGCGTGCGCGGTCTGCACGGTGTTCGACGGATCGAGCAGGTCGGTCTCCCGGGTGCCCGGGCCTCCGCCGCGCACGTCGACCGCCGCGATCGCGCCCGGCCCCGAGATCCTGACGACTGTTGTGCCGGTGGCCCAGCCGTGGCCGTCAGGTGCGTCGGCGGTTCCGGCGACCGCGGCGTCGGTGTCGACACGGTGCCGGTGCCCGACGGTGATCCCGGCGACGTCGGTGATGCGGTCCCCCGGGCGGGCGGGTCGTCCGATGGTGGTCACACCGGAGAACTGTAGGTCACATCACCGCTTCGACGAGCAGATCCTGCATCACGGTCAGCCAGTGGTAGACGTCGAGATGGGCGGCGTGCGGATGGTCGGGCGGCAACCGATCCGGGGTGTCCTCGGAGATGCCGAGCATCGCCCCGAGCGCGAGACGGACGTCGTTGAGCGCGGTGAGCCAGGCGGTCGCCTCGTCGACGGTGAGCGCGAGGTCGCCACCCCCGTCCGGAAGCGTGCCGAGAAGCGTTTGTGCCGCACCGAGTTTGGCGTCGATGATCTTCGGCTCGTTCACGCTCCGCAGCGCCGAGTTGAGCCGGCCGTTGACCACTTCCGCGGAGAGTTCCTCGTCCTGATCCGGCCGGTGGAAGTCCGGCAGCAGACGACCGAGGGTGGCATCGTCCGGCGCATCGGAGTGGCCGACGCGGATGCCGGTGACCTCCGACAGCGCATCACTCGGCGCGGTGTCGGCACGTTCGGTGAGGAGCTCACACATCGACGAGACCAGCGACGCGAGCAACTCGGCCTCGTGCGAGTCGAGCTGGGAGACGATCCGGATCGCCTCGCCGCGGCCTTTGCGTTTCCAGGTGCGCACGCCTCAGTGTCCCCCCACCGTCGGGTCATCCCGGTACGAGGACGGTCCGAACCCGAGCCGCAACATCTCGGGCCCGGTCATGAATCGCGCTGCATGGTGGCCCACAGGCCGGCCGCGTGCAGTTTGCGCACGTCTCCCTCGACCTTGTCCCGATCGCCGCTGGAGACGACGGCCTTGCCTTCGGTGTGCACCTGCATCATGAGCTGATTGGCGTGCGACTCCGAGTAGCCGAAGATCTTCTGGAAGACGAAGGTCACATACCGCATCAGGTTGACGGGGTCGTCCCACACGACGGTCATCCAGGGTTTGTCGAGATCCGCCGCGCCGTCGGCCACTGCGGGTTCGGCAACCGCGGTACCGCCGGGGGTAGCCTCGTGCGCACGAGTTTCGTCAGGCGCCATGAGGACAAGGGTAACGCGATAGTGAGCATCGACAACACCGCGCTGCTGACCGACCAGTACGAACTGACCATGGTCGCGGCGGCTCTCCGACACCCGGTCGCGCACCGGCCGTGCGTGTTCGAGGTGTTCGCCCGCCGGCTCCCCGACGGTCGTCGGTACGGCGTCGTTGCGGGTACCGGACGTGTCCTCGCCGAGCTCGCCGAGTTCCGTTTCGGCGACGAGGAGATCGCCGTCGTGGAGCAGTTCCTCGACGCCGAGACCGTCGCGTGGCTACGCGACTACCGCTTCTCCGGCGACATCGACGGCTACCGCGAGGGTGAGCTTTACTTCCCGGGGTCCCCGATCCTCACCGTCCGGGCGTCCTTCGCCGAGGCGGTCCTCCTCGAGACGCTGATCCTGTCGATCCTCAACCACGACAGCGCCATCGCCTCGGCCGCCGCCCGAATGGTGAGCGCAGCCGGGTCCCGCCCGATCATCGAGATGGGCTCCCGGCGCACCCACGAGCGCGCCGCCGTCGCCAGTGCCCGCGCCGCCTACCTCGCCGGTGTCGCCGCGACGTCGAACCTCGAGGCGAATCGTCGGTTCGGGGTGCCCAGCGCGGGCACCGCCGCCCATGCCTTCACCCTCGGCTTCACCGGGCCCGACGGCCCCGACGAGAAAGCCGCCTTCGCCGCACAGATCGAGGCGCTCGGCATCGACACCACACTGCTGGTCGACACCTACGACATCACCCAGGGCGTGCGGAACGCGATCGAGGTCGCCGGCCCCGGACTCGGCGCGGTGCGCATCGACTCCGGCGATCTCGGCGTGCTCGCGCGTCAGGTCCGCACGCAACTCGACGACCTCGGCGCGACGAACACCAAGATCGTGGTTTCCGGCGACCTCGACGAGTACGCGATCGCCTCGCTGCGCGCCGAGCCGGTGGACAGCTACGGGGTCGGGACCGCGCTGGTCACCGGTAGCGGCGCACCGACCGCGGGTATGGTCTACAAGCTCGTCGAGGTCGACGGCCTGCCCGTCGCCAAGCGGTCGAGCCACAAGGAATCGCGCGGCGGGGCCAAGGCGGCCGTGCGGGCCGCACGGGGCAGTGGGACGATCGTGGAGGAGATCGTCTACCGAGCCGACGGGCCGCGCCCCGAGGCCGACGGCGGTCTCCACCTCCGGGATCTGCAGATCGCGCTGGTCCGCGGCGGGGAGCCGGTGGCATCGCTGCCATCGCTGACCGACGCGCGTGCCCACCTCGCGGCAGGGCTGGTGAGTCTGCCGTGGGAGGGCCTCGGCCTCTCGCACGGAGACCCGGCGGTGCCGACCCGCTACCAGCTCGGCTGACGAGCACACCCTTCGATCCGCCAGGGAGTACCTGATGAGCAGCGAACGCAGCGACGGCACCAAGCCGGCCGACGCGTTGGTCGTCGTCGACGTCCAGAACGACTTCTGTGAGGGCGGCTCCCTCGCGGTCAACGGCGGTGCCGCCGTCGCCCGGGCGATCACCAAGATCCTCGACGAGTACCGGACCGTCGTCGCGACGCGCGACCACCACATCGATCCGGGCGCGCACTTCTCCGACGAGCCCGACTATGTCGACACCTGGCCGCCGCATTGCGTGGTCGGCACCGACGGCGTCGCATTCCACCCCGAATTCGATTCCGCCGCAGCGCAAGAGGTCTTCTCCAAAGGCGAATACGACGCCGCGTACTCCGGTTTCGAGGGGGTCGCCGAGGACGGGACCACCCTCGAACAATGGCTGCGCGACCACAAGATCTCGTCAATCGACATCGCAGGCCTGACCACCGATCACTGCGTCCTCGCCACCGCACTCGACGCGGTGAAGGCGGGCTTCACGACCCGGGTGCTGCTCAACTTCACCGCGGGTGTCGGTACGGAGAGCACGTCCGACGCGCTGTCGAGCATGCGTGAGGCCGGGGTCGAACTCGTGGGCGATCTGCTCTACGACGGCTCGTACGGCACGGGTTAGTCCCCCCGAGGGAACCGCAGAGGCCGCGGATCCGTCTGAAACCACACACCCAGCTCGCCCATCTCGAACGAGGACCCCGGAACACCACATGCCGAACACTCCCCCGGTGACCGAACTGCTCGACACCGCGGTCTCCGCGCTCGGCGGCCGTCGACGCGACGGTCAGGTCGCGATGGCCTCCGCCGTCGCACACGCCATCGACACCGGCGAGCATCTCGCCGTGCAGGCCGGCACGGGTACCGGAAAGTCGCTCGCGTATCTCGTACCGGCGATCCGGCACGCCGTGGAGACCGGCCGGACCGTCGTGGTGTCGACGGCGACCATCGCGCTGCAGCGGCAGCTGATCGAACGCGACCTCCCCCGTCTCGCCGGGGCCCTCGCCAAGCCGATCGGCCGCAAGCCGACCTTCGCGATCCTCAAGGGACGCGGAAACTATCTGTGCCTCAACAAAATCCACTCGGGAACAGCCGACGAGCCGGACACCGAGCTGTTCGATCCGTTCGAACTGTCCCGCACCGGACGCGAGGTCACCCGGTTGCGGGAGTGGAGCAGCGACACCGAGACCGGCGACCGCGACGACCTCGTCCCCGGTGTCGCCGACCGTGCCTGGCGCCAGGTCAGCGTGTCCGCGCGCGAGTGCCTCGGCGCCGCGAACTGTTCGTACGGCGAGGACTGCTTCGCCGAGCAGGCCCGTCGACAGTCCGGCAAGGTCGACGTGGTGGTCACCAACCACGCGTTGCTGGCCATCAATGCGACAAGCCCGGCGAACGTGCTCCCCGAACACGACGTCGTGATCATCGACGAGGCCCACGAACTCGTGGACCGGATGACCTCGGTGGCCACCGACGAACTGTCCACGTCCTCGATCGCACTCGTCTCCCGACGCGTGGGCAAACTCGTCGACGAGGAGACGGCCGATGCGCTCCTCGGCGCCGGTGAGCAACTCGGCGAGCTCCTGGAGACCGCCCCGAAGACGCAGTGGACGCAGCTGCCTCCCGACGCAACCTCCGTGCTGGTCATGTTGCGTGACCGACTGTGGCAGACCCGGACCGCGATCGGGCCGGCGCGCGCACCCGGAGTCGGCGACGACGGCGCGGTCGCGGCGCGCTCGGCGGCCCTCACCTCGCTCGAGGACATGCACGACACGGTCGTGCGCGTCCTCGGTGCCTTCGACGAACCCGACGAGTCCAAACGGCGTGACGTGGTGTGGGTCGGCCTCGACACCTCCCGGCGGGGTGCCGAACCCCGGCCGGTGTTGCACGTCGCGCCGCTGTCGGTCGGCGGCCTCCTGCGGGCGTCGCTGTTCTCCAACTCGACGGTCGTCCTGACCTCAGCGACCCTGACGATCGGCGGCTCCTTCGACGCCCTGGCCGCGACATGGGGCCTGCCCGACTCCGGACGCGGCACCGATCGTCCCGCCGCCGACGAGCCGGGCGACGACCCGACCACCGATCCGGCGGCCTCGCGCAACATCACCGCCAGCGGCAAGGCGGTGCCCTCCGACACGGGTTCGGCGCGCTGGACGGGCCTCGACGCCGGCTCCCCCTTCGACTACCCGAAGTCGTCGATCCTCTATGTCGCCCGGCACCTGCCCCGTCCCGACCGTTCGGGCATCGCGCCACGCACGATGGACGAGATCGCCCAGCTCGTCGACGCCGCCGGGGGTCGCACGCTGGGACTCTTCTCGTCGATGCGGGCCGCCCGCGAGGCGGCCGAGGCCATCCGCGAGCGCTGTGAGTACCCGGTGCTGTGCCAGGGCGACGACACCACCTCGACGCTGGTCAAACGCTTCGCCGAGGACCCCGAGACGTGCCTGTTCGGCACGCTGTCGCTGTGGCAGGGCGTCGACGTGCCCGGCCCCTCGCTGAGCCTGGTGCTCATCGACCGCATCCCGTTCCCCCGCCCCGACGATCCCCTGCTGACCGCCCGGCAACGCGCGGTCGACGCCCGGGGCGGCAACGGCTTCCTGTCCGTCGCGGCCAACCATGCGGCGCTGCTGCTCGCGCAGGGTGCGGGCCGATTGCTGCGTTCGGTCGACGACCGCGGCGTCGTCGCGGTGCTCGACTCCCGCCTGGCCACGGCGGGTTACGGGGGTTATCTACTCGCCTCGCTGCCGCCGATGTGGCGGACCACCGACCCCGCGGTCGTCCGCTCGGCGCTCAGCCGACTCACCGCGGCACCACGCCCGGTGGGCTGATCGGCCCGCGAGGAGCCACCCGACACGAGGACCGCGTACGACAAGACAATCGGCTACGCGGGGCACTAGGTTGGGTAGCGGTGATACCAACGCAGGCGAGACCGACAACGCACCCTGGCCAGTCGCAGGAGCTGACGAGAGGAGGCTTCGAGTGATCGGGCGCATGGGTATCGATGACATCGCACCCCTCGTCTCCGCAGGGCAACAGCCCGCGAAAGCCGTTGTGGGAGAGTTCTTCCCGGTCAGCGCCACTGCATGGCGCGAAGGTCACGACGCGATCGGCGTCACCGTGCACATCGAGGCACCGCAGCGCGGAACCCTCGACATCCGCATGACGCCGGCGCCCGAACCGGACACGTTCAACGCCGCGTTCGTCCCCGACGCTGTCGGGTTCTGGTCGTACCGCATCGAGGCCTGGAGCGACCCGTACACCACCTGGCGGTCGGCGGTCACCAAGAAACTCGACGCCGGTCAGGGCGCCGCAGACCTGGCCAACGACCTCGAGATCGGCGCCCGCATCCTCGAGCGCGCCGCCGAGGACATCGTCGACGAGAACCGCGAACTCCTGCTCGACGCCGTACGTCTGCTCCGCGCCCGACGCCGCCGGGTCGAGAACCGGGTGAGCCTGGCGATCTCCGAGGAGGTCGTCGAACTGCTCCACGACAACCCGGTCCGCGAGCTGGTCACCAAGAGCCGCACCTACCGCGTGTGGGTCGACCGCACACGCGCTCTCTTCGGGTCCTGGTACGAGTTCTTCCCCCGCTCCACCGGCGGCTGGGACGGCGAGGGCAACCCGGTGCACGGCACCTTCCTCACCGCCGCCGAAGACCTCCCTCGCATCGCCGGGATGGGCTTCGACGTCGTCTACCTCCCGCCGATCCATCCCATCGGCGAGGTCAACCGCAAGGGCCGCAACAACACGCTCGTCGCCGGGCCGGACGACGTCGGCTCGCCATGGGCCATCGGGTCGAGAGACGGCGGCCACGACGCGATCCACCCTCAGCTCGGGTCCGAGGAGGACTTCGAGTACTTCGTCGGGCGCGCCCGGGAACTGGGCCTCGAGGTCGCCCTCGACCTCGCCCTGCAGTGCGCACCCGACCACCCCTGGGCGACCGAACACCCCGACTGGTTCTTCATCCAGCCCGACGGCACGATCGCCTACGCGGAGAACCCGCCGAAGAAGTACCAGGACATCTACCCGCTCAACTTCGACGACGACCGCAACGGCATCTACCGCGCGGTGCTGAAGGTGGTCCTGCACTGGGTCGGCCTGGGCGTCAACATCTTCCGCGTCGACAACCCGCACACCAAGCCGCCGAACTTCTGGGAGTGGCTGATCAGCGAGGTCAAGAAGCGGAACCCGGACGTGCTGTTCCTGTCCGAGTCGTTCACCCGGCCGGCGCGCCTGTACGGGCTCGCCCGTCTCGGGTTCACCCAGTCCTACACGTACTTCACCTGGAAGACGGAGAAGTGGGAACTCGAGCAGTTCGGTCGTGAGCTGGCCGAGCACGCCGACGAGGCGCGCCCCAACCTGTTCGTCAACACCCCGGACATCCTCCACGAGAGCCTGCAGCACGGCGGCCCGGGCATGTTCGCGCTGCGCGCCGCCCTGGCCGCGACCCTCGCCCCGACCTGGGGTGTCTACAGCGGCTACGAACTCTACGAGCACGTCGCGGTCGCCGAGGGCAGCGAGGAATACCTGGACTCCGAGAAGTACGAGCTGCGCCCGCGCGACTACAAGGCGGCGACGAGCCGCGGTGAGTCGCTGGAACCGTGGATCACCTCGCTCAACGAGATCCGCCGCCGGCACCCCGCCCTGCAGCAGCTGCGGAACATCCACTTCCACCACGTCGACAACCCGTCGCTCATCGCCTACTCGAAGGTCGATCCGGTGACCGGCGACCGCGTCGTGGTGGTCATCAATCTCAACCCGTACGCCGCCGAGGAATCGACCGTGTGGCTCGATCTGCCCAAACTCGGATTCGAGTGGTACGACCACTTCTCGGTCCGCGACGAGGTGTCCGGGGAGGAGTACTGGTGGGGGCAGGACAACTACGTCCGGCTCGAGCCGTGGCGCGCGGTCGCCCACATCCTTGCCCTGCCGCCGCTCGATCCCGCCGCCGCCGCGCGACTCGCCTACCGAATCCAGTGAGGTGCCCGTGACCGATCGTCAGGATCCCGAGTCCCCCACCGCCCCGGAGCCGCCCGCAGGCGCCGACGCCGCAGGTTCCCTTCCGGACCCGAAGGCGAACGATCACGACCTGCGCCGCCTCGACGCGCTGACCCATCCGGAGCCGCACGCGTTCCTCGGGGCGCACGACGCACCGGGCGGAACCACGATCCTGCGCACCCTGCGACCCGACGCGCTGTCGGTGTCCGCGGTCATCGGCGGCGTCGATCACCCGATGACCCGCCAGACCGACGACCTGTGGGTCGTCACCGTCCCGATCGCCGACCTGATGGACTACCGCTATCGGGTCGTCTACCCCGACGGTTCCGGCGGCACCGCCGAGTTCGTGGTCGCCGACGGCTACCGATTCCTGCCGAGCCTCGGCGACATCGACATCCACCTGTTCAGCGAGGGCCGACACGAGGCGCTGTGGGAGGCCCTCGGGGCCCGCATCGTCTCGTACACGACCGCCGACGGCGAGGTCACCGGCACCGCGTTCTCGGTCTGGGCACCCAACGCGCACGGTGTCGCCGTCATCGGGGACTTCGACCGGTGGACCGGCCGCGTGGCACCCATGCGCAAGGTCGGGGTCAGCGGCGTCTGGGAGGTGTTCGTCCCCGACGTCGGCGACGGCGCGCACTACAAGTTCCGCGTGCACGGTGCCGACGGGGTGATCCGCGACAAGGCCGATCCGATGGCCTACCGGACCACACCCCCACCGTCGACCGCGTCGGTCGTCACGCAGTCGCAGTACGTCTGGTCCGACGATGCCTGGATCGCGCGTCGGGAGGCCTCCTCGCCCGAACGCGAGCCGATGAGCGTCTACGAGGTACACCTGGCGTCGTGGCGTGAGGGCCTGGGTTACCGCGAACTCGCCCATCAGCTCGCCGACTACGTCGTCGAGAAGGGCTTCACGCACGTCGAGTTCCTCCCGGTGGCCGAGCATCCCTTCGGCGGTTCCTGGGGATACCAGGTGACGTCGTACTACGCGCCGACGGCCCGGTTCGGAACCCCCGACGACTTCCGCTATCTCGTCGACCACCTGCATTCGCGTGGCATCGCGGTGCTTGTCGACTGGGTGCCGGCGCATTTCCCCAAGGACGAGTGGGCACTGGCCCGCTTCGACGGCACCCCGCTCTACGAGCACGCCGACCCGATGCGCGGCGAGCAACTCGACTGGGGCACCTACGTCTTCGACTTCGGCCGTCACGAGGTCCGCAACTTCCTCGTCGCCAATGCGCTGTTCTGGTTCAGCGAGTTCCACATCGACGGACTGCGCGTCGACGCCGTCGCGTCGATGCTCTACCTCGACTACTCACGCCCCGACGGACAGTGGCGGCCCAACATCCACGGTGGCCGAGAGAACCTCGAGGCGGTGCAGTTCCTGCAGGAGACCAACGCGACGGTCCACAAGCACTTCCCCGGCGTCATCACCGTCGCCGAGGAATCCACCGCCTGGCCGGGCGTCACCCGGATGACCGATCTCGGCGGACTCGGTTTCAGCTTCAAATGGAACATGGGCTGGATGCACGACAGCCTCGACTACCTGTCGCGAGATCAGATCCATCGCAGCTTCCACCATCACGAGATCACCTTCTCGCTGATGTACGCGTGGAGCGAGAACTTCGTGCTGCCGCTGTCGCACGACGAGGTCGTCCACGGCAAGGGCACGCTCTGGACGCGGATGCCCGGCGACTCCTTCACCAAAGCCGCCGGCGCACGCGTCTACCTCGCCTACATGTGGTCGCATCCCGGCAAGCAACTGCTGTTCATGGGCCAGGAATTCGGGCAGGTCGGCGAGTGGGCCGACAACCGCAGCCTCGACTGGCATCAGCTCGAGGGCTGGGAGGGTGAACTGCATTCCGGGATCTCGGCGCTGGTCACCGACCTGAACCGGATCTACCGGACATCTCCTGCGCTCTACACCCAGGACATCACGCCCCTCGGCTACGAGTGGATCGACGCCAACGACACCGCGAACAACGTGATCAGCTTCCTTCGGTTCGGGGAAGACGGGTCGGTCGTCGCCTGCATCTTCAACTTCTCCGGCTCGGACCGCGTCGACTACCAGGTCGGGCTGCCGCAGAGCGGGGTGTGGGAGGAGATCCTCAACACCGACGCCGACGCCTACAGCGGCGCCGGCCGCGGCAACCTGGGAGCGGTGACCGCCGACGGACCGTCGTACCACGGCCGCCCCACCTCGGCCCGGGTCATGCTGCCGGCCAACTCCGCCATCTGGCTGGCACCCCGCCGCTCGTAAAACCACCACTTATGGACAAACCCAGCACCACAAAGGGTGCTGGGTTTGGCGAAAAGGGGTGGGTCTGCGGTCAGTAGAGCGCGCTGGCCAGCTTCCGTCGAGCGGAAACCACGAATGGCTCCGCCGGATCGAAAAGCTCGAACAGCTCGAGCAACCGCGTCCGAGCGCGGGTGCGCTCCTCGCCGTTGGTCACGCGGACCACGTCGATGATGCGGTCGAAGGCCGCCTCGGGCTGCTGCGACAACAGCAGGACGTCCGCGGCCGCCAGCTGGGCGTCGAGGTCGCGCGGTGATGCGGTCTCGACGATGCTCGGGTCGTGCGCCTGCGCGCGCAGGATGAACTCGAGGTTCCGCGCCGCCGACACCGCTTCGACGTTCTCGGGTTCGGCCTCCGCGACGGCGCGGTAGGCAGCCAGCGCTCCGTCGAAGTCGCCGTCGTTGAGCTTCTCCTCGGCGGCGAGCATGCGCGGATCGGTCTGCTCGGGCTCGGGCGCCGCACCGGTGGGGGCGTCCGGCAGCGCATTGCCGACCTGGGCGAAGATCTCGTCGATCCACGCGGTGATCTCGGCCTCGGATCGGACCCCGTTGAACGCGGTGACCGGCTGCCCCTGCACGATCGCGACGACCATCGGGATCGACTGCACCCGGAAGGCCTGCGAGATACGGGGATTGGCGTCGACGTCGACCTTGGCGAGCACCCAGCGGCCCCCGGACTCGGCGGCGAGACGCTCGAGAACCGGCGAGAGCTGCTTGCACGGCCCGCACCATTCGGCCCAGAGGTCGACGACGACGAGCTGCTGCATCGACCGGTTGAGGACCTCGGCCTCGAAGGTCTCCTCGGTGACGTCGATGACGCTCGCACCGGCCGCAGCCGGGGGCGCGGGAGGGGGCGGCGTGCCGCCGCCCGGAGTCTGATCCGGTTGCGCCTGCGCGCGCTGGGTGGCCTGGGCCCGCTGCGACTGAGCGCGTTGGGCTTCGGCCCGTTCTTTGATTCCGCCGAGATCGACGGCACCGGTCATGGCCATGGCGGCAGCAGCCTGCTGACGGGCCGCCGCGGCGGCCTGCTGACGATTGGTTGGTCGCGTCACTCCTCTAGTGTGGCACGACCACCCGGGCTCGACGACCGAGGTTCGCCCAGCGCGGACACCGGTCGTTCACGCGGACGGACGACACCGGCGAAGAACACGGCGAGCAACAGTGCGGCCAGAGCGGCGAGCAGTCCGGTGTCGAGACTCGTTCGGCTGCTGATGAACCCGACGACGGCCGGACCGGCGAGCATGCCGAGATACCCGCAACCGACGACGATCGAGATCGTCCGGCCACCCGCGGAATCGGTGAGGTTGCCTGCGGCGGTGAAGATCTGCGGGATGAGGCCGGCCAGTCCCAGTCCGAAGACCGCCCATCCGGCGACGGCGAGTGCGGGTACCGGGGAGACGATCGCCATCGTCATACCGGCCATGCCGACGAGTGCGCCGACCCGGAGCACACGGACCGCACCTACCGCGGCCACCACCGGGTCGATGACGAATCTCGCGATGGTCATGGTCGCGCTGAAGGCACCGAAGGCGATCGCACCGATCGCCTCGCTGGTCCCGTGGCTCTCGACGATGTGCAGGGCGCTCCAGTCGTAGGCGGTGCCCTCGGCGAGCATCAAGCCGAAGGCGACGACCGCCAGGAGAACTAGCCGACGCCGGTCGATGCCATGCCACCACGCCCCGGTGCCGGAGTCCGACGAAGTGTTCGAGGAGGGGCTCGCCGCGGGTGTCCGGTCGTGCCCGGCGAGGTGACGCGCCACCGCGGCGACCACCACGAAACCCGCGATCGCCGCACACGCGACGGTCGGCACGACCCCGACATCAGCCCACAGCGTCGCGGCGACCACGCCGGAACCGACGAGGCTGCCCGCCGAGAAGAACCCGTGGAACGACGACATGATCGGTCGGCGGTAGGCACGTTCGACCGCGACCGCCTGGGCGTTCATCGAGACGTCGAGGCACCCGTTCGCGAAGCCGAACGCGGCGAGGGCGGCGCCGAGCGTGAACGTGTCCACCGCCAGGACCGGCGTGATGATGACACCCGACAGGAGCAGGGCGCCGCCGACGGTCAAGGGCTTGGAACCCCAACGGTCGATGAGGGGTCCGCACACCTGCATCCCGACGAACGCGGAACCGCCGAGAAGCAGCAGCAGACCGCCCAGTTCGTCGTGTCCGACGTCGGTGCGTTCGCTGATGACGGGGATGTGTGCCACCCACATGGCGGCGAGGAAACCGTTGAGCGCGAAGACCGTGGCGACCGCCCGCCGGGAGCGGCGGAGTTCGGTCGCGAGGTGCACCTGCACTCAGGAGCCCGAACCCAGGTGACGCTCCACCCGCTCGACCTTCCCCGTCAGTTCGCCGGTGTGCCCGGGACGGATGTCGGCCTTGAGCACCAGACCCACCCGCGGCGCATGCGCGGCGACGGCATCGATGGCGGCTTTGACGACCGCCATCACCTCGTCCCAGTCGCCCTCGAGGTAGGTGAACATCGACGTGGTCTGATGCGGGACCCCGGAGGCACGGACCACCTCGACGGCGGCCGCGACCGCCGCACTCATCCCGCCGTCGTCGTCGACGGCGGTTCCGCCCGAGGGCGTGAGGCTGAATGCGACGATCACTGGACTACCTCCGGATCAGGCGGTCGGATCAGGCGGGGGCCTGCCGCGGCGCTGGGTCAGCCGACAGCTCGGCGAGGTGGCCGTTGCGCTTGACCCACCACTCGAAGACGATCGTGCCGAAGGGCGGGATGCTCGAGACGAGGGCCAGCAGGGTCACGATCGGGATGCCGATGCGACGCCCGCCGAGCGGGATCTCCCACTTCACGGCGTTCCACTTGAGCTGGTACGCGGTGATCAGGGCGACGATCACGAAGATCACGAAGACGGCACCGTGGGTCGCGCCGGGAAGTGCGATGGCCTCGGGGTCGTCGTTGACGCGCTTGAGGACCATCCCGACGATCAGCCACGCCCAGGTGATCGCCTCCGCGACGGCGACGAGGCGGAAACGCTTGGCGGGCGTGCTCAGGTCGAAGAAAGACAGCATGTTCCCCATTGTGCCTGCCGGAGGAGCCTTCTACGACAAAGTGTCGTAGAAGTCTCCTTCAGCGGATGTGTCAGGCCTTCGGGACGCGGACGATCAGGGCGTCGCCCTGGCCGCCGGCACCGCACAGTGCGGCCGCACCGACGCCGCCGCCGCGACGCTGCAGCTCGAGGGCGAGATGCAGGGTGATGCGGGCGCCGGAGGTGCCGATCGGGTGTCCGACCGCGATCGCGCCACCGTTGACGTTGATCTTCTCCTCGTCGACGCCGAGCTGCTGGGCCGAGGCCAGGCCGACCGCGGCGAACGCTTCGTTGATCTCGATGAGGTCGAGGTCGGCGGGGGCGATGCCCTCACGGGCACAGGCCTTGGCGATCGCGTTGGCCGGCTGCGCCTGCAGGCTGGAGTCGGGACCCGCGACGACGCCGTGGGCACCGATCTCGGCGAGCCAAGTCACGCCCAGCTCCTCCGCCTTGGCCTTGGACATCACGACGACCGCGGCGGCACCGTCGGAGATCTGCGAGGAGTTGCCGGCGGTGATGGTGCCGTCCTTGCGGAACGCGGGGCGCAGACCCGACAGCGACTCGGCGGTGGTGTTGGCGCGGATGCCCTCGTCCTCGGCGAACTGGATCGGGTCACCCTTGCGCTGCGGGATCGACACCGGCACGACCTCGTCGTCGAACACGCCGTTCTTCCAGGCGGCGGCGGCGAGCTGGTGGCTGCGGGCGGCGAACTCGTCCTGCTGTTCGCGGGTGAAGCCGTCCTTGTCGTTGCCCTGCTCGGTGAGAGCCCCCATCGGCTGATCGGTGAAGGCGTCGTGCAGTCCGTCGAACGCCATGTGGTCGACGAGCTCGGTGTTGCCGTACTTGAATCCGCCGCGGCTGTTCGGCAGCAGGTGCGGGGCCTGGGTCATCGACTCCTGGCCGCCGGCGACGACGACGTCGAACTCACCGGCGCGGATGAGCTGGTCGGCGAGCGCGATGGCGTCGATGCCCGAGAGGCACATCTTGTTGATGGTCAGGGTCGGGACGTCCCAGCCTATACCGGCCTTGATCGCGGCCTGACGAGCCGGCATCTGACCTGCCCCCGCGGTCAGCACCTGGCCCATGATCACGTACTGGACCTCCGAGGCCGGTACCCCGGACTTCTCCAGGGCGCCCTGGATCGCCACCGCCCCCAGGTCGACGCCGCTGAAGTCCTTCAGCGAGCCCAGGAGACGGCCGAAAGGAGTACGTGCGCCGGCGACGATGACCGTCGTGTTGTCAGCAGTCGAGGACATGGAAAGGAACCTCCGGGGGGTGGTCGTGCGAGGGGCTACCGAGCGCCCGCTCTGTGCGCTCTACCCCTCAACGCTACCGTTGTGACATGAGCACCTCTGCATCTGACCCCAGCACTTCCCCCGGCGCGACCGCGCTGATCTCCGACCTCGTCGTCGCGATCGACCACGTCGGTATCGCCGTTCCGGACCTGGACGCTGCCAAAGAGTGGTATGCGACACACCTCGGCTTCGAGACGCTCCACCAGGAGACCAACGCCGAGCAGGGTGTCGAGGAGGCCATGGTCGGCCCCGCCGGCGGGGGCGCCGTCATCCAGCTCCTCGCCCCGCTGAACGAGGAGTCGACGATCGCGAAGTTCATCGGTCGCAACGGACCCGGACTGCAGCAGCTCGCGGTGCGCGTGACCGACGTCGACGCCGTCATGGCCCGCCTCACCGAGGCCGGCGTCCGCGTCCTCTACCCCGCCGCCAAGCGGGGCACCGCGAACTCGCGCATCAACTTCGTCCATCCCAAGGATGCGGGCGGCGTCCTTCTCGAGCTCGTCGAGCCGGCCGCCGACGCAGCGCACTGATCGTCTCCCCGCTCCACCTCGGCCCAAACCCGTTCGGCCGCTGACGAAATCCTCCCGGTTCGGGCTCGGCCCGCACGCTGTGACGAACCCCGCTGGCGGCGCGTGGACACCCGAGCGGTAGTCCACGCGCCGTTACCGAAGACACCGTCGCCGACAAGGCCGACACCGCACCCCGCCCGACTCCGACCGGGCTTCGACGTCCGGGCGTCTCGGATACACTGGCCCGCATGCCAGGTCCCGCACGGCAATTGCCCTTCGCGATCGTGATGCGCGGTTATGACCGTGAGCAGGTCGCCGACCATCTCCAGCGACTCGATGCCGAGTTGCGGGTTCTCGCCGCCGATCGCGACGCCGCCACCGCCAACGCCCACGAGCTCGCCTCCCATCTCGAAGAGGCGCGCGACGAGATCGCCGAACTCCGGCGCGAGATCGACAAACTCTCGGTGCCGCCCACCACCGCTCAGGGGATGAGTGAGCGCCTCTCACGCATGCTCCAACTCGCCTCCGACGAGGCCTCGGAGATGCGCGCCGAGGCATCCGCCGAAGCCGCCGAGACTCTGTCGATCGCACGCCAGGAAGCCGCCGACATGCGCTCCGAGGCGGCCTCCGAGGCCGAGCGGATCCGCAGCAAGGCGCAGGCGGCGGCGAAGAAGCTCGTCGACGAGGCCTCGGCCCGCGCCCGCCAGGTCAAGGAGACCGCCGCGGCCAACGAGTCCGAGTCGGCACGCCTCATCGCCGAGCGCACCGCGGCGATGGAGGCCGAGCACACCAAGACGATGAAGGCGGCCAACGACGAGGCCCGCCGCATCGTCGAGAAGGCGAAGGCCGAGGTCGCCGAGCTCGAGGCCGTCAGCGAACGCGAACGCGCCGCCGAACGCGAACGTCACGATGCCGAACTCGCCGACCAGCGAGAGCGCGCACTCGACGAGGCCAACCACATCAGGCAGACCGCGCTCGACATCGCCGGCGAACGCCTCAACCGGTCGCGCGATATGGCGCAGGCGGCCGACCGCGCGCGCCAGGAGATCGCGGCCAACCTGGGTCAGCTCCGCGACAAGCTCGCCGAACTGCCCGAGTTGCTGGCGCAGCCGGAGGACTCCGAGTACGAGGTGCTCTCCGACACCGACGATCTCGAGCTGCTCAATCGCAAGCTGTCTCCGGAGGCCCGCGCCAACGCCTGAGCGGCGTTCCGCGGGTCAGGGGCCCGCAGTCGTCAGTCGGTGATTCCCGGCCGGAAGCTCCCAGGTCGGCTCAGAAGAGCCGGAACTCCGTGCTCTCCGCACCGCGAAGGGCTTCGTAATCCAGTACGACGCAACGGATTCCACGGTCTTCGGCGAGGGTTCGCGCCTGTGGCTTGATCTGCTGCGCGGCGAAGACACCGGCCACCGGGGCCAGTGTGGTGTCGCGGTTGAGCAGTTCCAGGTAGCGGGTGAGCTGCTCGACGCCGTCGATCTCGCCGCGTCGTTTGATCTCCACGGCCACCGTGGCGCCCGTGGCGTCGCGGCAGAGCAGGTCGACCGGTCCGATCGCCGTCATGTACTCGCGGCGGATGAGGGTGTGGCCGGGCCCGAGGGTCTCCACGTGTTCGGCGAGCAGTTCTTGCAGATGCGCCTCGACCCCGTCCTTGACCAGACCCGGGTCGATGCCGAGTTCATGCTGCGAGTCGTGCTCGATCGACGCGATGGTGATCCGCAGTTCTTCGCCGGCCTTGTTGGTGACGACCCAGTAGGCCTCCGCCTCGGTGCCCTCGGGTACGGCGGCCTCGGTGAGCCAGCACGGCGGGCTCATCCAGTTCAGCGGCTTGTAGGCGCGGTCGTCGGCGTGCACGCTCACCGACCCGTCGGACTTGACCAGAAGCAGACGCTTGGCCATGGGCAGATGGGCGGTCAACCGCCCGACGTAATCGACCTGACACTCCGCGATGACGAGACGCACGAGCCCACCCTAGGGCATCGGTTGCACCGTCCTCACGCCCCCGCGCCGGTGTCCTCGAGATCCCGCGACGCTCACTGAGGAGCGACCGGAGCCTACGGAGGACGCCCCCTACCGCCCCCTGAGGAGCGACCGGAGCCTGCGGAGGACGCGTCTCGAAGGGTCATTGGTCGTAGTAGTGCTTGAGCATGAAGGTCTCCGCGTCGATGACCGCATCCTCCATCGTCGTGTGGACGTGCGGCAGGGTCGGATCGAAGCCCTTGAGGTCGACCGGCGCATCGGGATTCGGGGTGATCCACTCCTCGCGCTGCCGTTCCACACTGGCCCGCACGACGCCGTCGGGATCGACGAGCGCCGCACGACGACCACTGTCGGCGAGCAGTCTTTTGATGCTGAGAACCATGGTCCGCGCGACCGCGTCGATGACACCGAGTCGTGAGATCTCGACGATCACCACGGTGAAGTCGTCCATGTCGGCCACGAGCCGGCGGTGAACGCTCTCGGCCCCGGCGAAGGTCAGGTCGCCCTGCAACTCGTAGACGCGGATCCGGTCGCGGCAGGTGCGCAGATAACTGCGCTCGCGTTCGCTCCACTCCGAGCTCACCGGGGTGTCGGTCAGGTCGTAGACCGTGCGGATTGTCACCCGGCTCTCGCGGGTGACGTTGAACATGTGGAGGCCGAGGTCCTTCGACAGGTGCTGGCACGTCTCGACGCCGCGGACGCTGTTGCCGTGCTCGTCGAGTCGCGGCGAGTACACCCCGATTCCCAGCTGCCCCGGCAACACGGCGAGGATGCCGCCGCCCACGCCACTCTTGGCGGGCAGCCCGACCGAGGTGACCCAGTCCCCCGCCCCGTCGTACATGCCGCAGGTGGTCATCACGCTGAGCAGTCGCTGGGCGATCTCGTGGGTGAACACCAGACGGCCGGTACGCGGGTTGAGGCCGCCGTTGGCGATGGTCGCGCCGATGCCGGCGAGATCGTCGGTCGTCACCCGGATCGAGCACTGACGGTAGTAGAGGTCGATGGCCGCATCCGGATCGGTGTCCAGCGCACCGAAGCTGTCGAGCATGTACGCGATCGCGCGGTTCCGCGAGCCGGTGGCCGACTCGGAGGCATAGACCTCCTCGTCCATCGAGAGACGACGACCCGCACAACCCGAGTAGAAGTCGAGGATCTCGGCGAAGGCCGACTCGATGTCGGCAGCGGTCACGTCACGGGTCGCCGGGAGCAGCATGGACGCCGCGAAGATGGCTCCGGCGTTGATCATCGGGTTCTTGGGGCGCCGGCGATCGTCGACGCTGATCTCGTTGAAGGCCTCACCCGACGGTTCGACGCCGATCTTGGCGTCCACCACGGCGACCCCGTGCTTTCGTAGGGCCATCGCGTACGTCAGGGGTTTCGACACCGACTGGATGGTGAAAGTCGTGGTGGAATCCCCGTGCGAGTACGTGTAGCCGTCGTGCACACACATCGACAGCCCGTAACCCTCGGGGTCGACGACGGCCAGTTCGGGGATGTAGTCGGCGACGTGGCCGGACAGGTCGTCGCGAACGTCGTCCATGATGTGGCGGAGGTAGCCGTCGACAAGGGATTCCATGGCCCAATCTAAGCGTGTCCAGCGCTGATCGGATAGCCGACGCGGCGGACGACGCGACGAGGCACACAACAGCCGGGAATCCGGCACAGACGTGACTAGGCTGGGGCGCAGTGAGTTCGCCCCGAGGAGACAGTTGGGAGCACCGATGAAGCTGCTCGTCGCATACATCGCCACCTCAGGCGGCGAGGACGCGGTGGCCCTGGGTGCGTGCCTGGCACGCACCTTCGACGCCGAACTCGAGATCTGCATCGTCATCCCGCCCGAACCGGCCG
The DNA here is from genome assembly GCF_054823965.1 of Gordonia sp. GN26. Lineage (NCBI taxonomy): Bacteria > Bacillati > Actinomycetota > Actinomycetes > Mycobacteriales > Gordoniaceae > Gordonia > Gordonia sp. GN26. The sequence continues at coordinate 95,368 of NZ_JSYC01000002.1, forward strand.
GGGCCGACGACGCCGTGGAGAGACTCTCCGACGCCCTCGACAGCGCGGCACGACGCTGGCTCGACGAGGCGGCCGCCCGTCTGCCCGACGACATCGAGACCACGACGACCATCGCCGAGCACGCCAATCCGGCCGAGGGCCTCATCATCGAGGCGCGACGCACCAACTCCGACATCCTTGTCATAGGCGGCGCCGGTGGAGGGATCAGCGGTCGGCACACGCTCGGAACGGTCGTCAACGACATCCTGCATTCGTCGCCCATCCCGGTGGCCGTCGCACCGCCCGGTTTCGCGCATCTCGGCGCCGACGAGGTCCGGGAGATCACCGTGACCATCGGCGACCGTCCGGGTGCGCCCCTGCTGTTCGAGACCGCCATCCGCAGTGGCATCCGAGCCCATCGGCCGATCCGGCTGGTGTCCATTCTCGCGATCGACGACATGCAGCCCTGGCGGAACGTCCCCGAGGACACCGCGATCGAATCTGCTCGCGCTCATGCCCAACGAGCTCTCGATGAGGCAAGAACCCAACTGCCGGAGAACTTTCCGGTTACCTCGACGGTTGCCCAGGGCTCCACGATCGAGGAAGCGGTCGAGGCGCTCGAGTGGCACGACGGCGATGTGGTGATGGTCGGTTCGAGCCGGCTGGCCGCCCCGAACACGCTGTTCCTGGGCTCCACCGCCGCGAAGATTCTCCGCGCGGTTTCGGTACCGATGATCGTGGTACCCAAGGGCACCGACTGATCCTGCCGCCACCGGCGCCGGGATTTCGTAGAAGTAATGCGCGCTATAAGCGCAGTTTTTTCTACATCCTCGCCGGCCGGGTGACCCTGGAATGCATTGTGGCCCTACA